>CAJQPD010000168.1 GCA_905480085.1 uncultured Acidimicrobiia bacterium | reverse complement strand
CCAGCGTTATCGGAGGGATCGTTTTCCAGCTCCCGATCGGCCACCTGTCCGATGCCGTCCCGCGCCGAAGGGTCATTTTCGGCTGCGCACTCACCGGGGTCATCCTGATGTCGGTGGCTGCGACTCTCACACCCGGAAGCGGACTCATGTATCTGTGCGTGTTTCTGTTCGGTGGGATCCTCTATCCAATGTACTCCCTTTCGATTTCGCACATCAATGATGTGCTTGATCGCGAGCAGATGCTCGGCGCGGCGGCCGCGTTCATGTTCGTTTTCGGACTCGGCGCCGTTATCGGACCCATCGTCACGGCGATAGTCATGGACCGGTTCGGTCCGACTGGCTTCTTCCTGACGAATGCTCTCTACTACCTTCCGGTAGCCGTGTACGCGTTGTGGCGGATCTTTACGAGATCCGTTCCCAACCGCACAGCTCCTGTCTCAGGGTATGGACGAGTGACGGTTGGCAGCTGGACGCCGTTCCTCCGCAAGCGCCCGACCGGAAACGACAGCTAACCGCCCAGGAGGGCCAGGTCTGTGGAGACTTGAGTCGCTTTGGCTTTGACGAGCTCGGCGATTTCGACCGCTTGTTCAGGGGATGGAAAGCGGTAGGCCGGCCCATGGACGTGAATGGCGGCCACTGGCCTCTGGTCCCGGTCGTAGACCGGAGCCGCCACGGAGTTGATTCCCTCGGCGAATTCCTCGTACACCCAGCTATAACCATCAGCGCGAATCTGCGCCAACCGTTGACGGATCGATTCAGGGTCGATCACGGTATTGGGGGTGAATCTCGTCAGCGGTCGGGCTAGGAATCGGTCGAGCCGCTCGGACGGCCAGCTCGCCAGTAGGACCAATCCGGACGGGACGCAATGCATGGGGACGAGTTCGCCCGTCCAATCGCGAATCTGCACCGGGTTGTCCGCGTCGGCCTGATTGATGTAGTGGACCATGTACCCGTCAGGAACCGATAGGCCGGCATCCTCGTCGACCTCGCGTGAGAGCGAGATGAGATGCGGTCGAACCCGGGCGATCAGGTCCGGTCCACTCGATGTGCTGCCGGTCAGTTCCGAAATCTTCGTCCCGACGGTAAGCAGCCCTTCGTTGGACCTCTCGACGGCGCCCAGCGACTCAAGGGTGCTTATGAGTCGGGCGACGGTACTTTTTGGCAGGCCAGATCGGGCCGCAAGTTCGGATACGCCTACCGGATCCGAGGCGAGAACCTCAAGTAGTAGAAACGCTCGTTCGATCGATTGTACGTTGGACATTGGCTCCCAGCTCCGGGTGCTTGCGTCACCATACAGGACCGTCCCGCATCGTGGGACTTGATGAGGATGTGGTGGGCAGCAGCAACTGTTGACATCTCGCGCCGACGGGCGAGGAGCTACTCTTGCGCCCGATGAGCAGTATTGGGGAGCGTTTCTCGAAACTGTGGGGAGCTGCAGCAATATCGAATTTCGGCGACGGTCTGATGGCCGCCGCGATTCCGCTATTGATGGTCAGGCTGACGAGCGACCCCCTCCTGGTGAGCGGCTCGGTGGTTGCGGGCACCCTGCCGTGGTTTCTGTTCTCCCTCTTCTCCGGCGCAATGGTCGACCGTCTTGATCGCAAGTTGGTCATGGTGACCGTCAACATGATCCGGGCGGTGGCAGTTGGCGGCCTCGCCTGGACGGTAGCCACCCAAACCGTTTCTCCTTTGATTATCTACGTCGTTGCCTTTGCTTTGGGTTCGGGCGAGACATTCTTTGACACGGCCACCGAGGCACTAGTCCCAAATCTGGTTGACAAAGAGCATTTCGAATTGGCCAACGGTCGTATGCAGTCGACTGAGCTGCTTGGGGATACCTTGATTGGCCCCCCGGCCGGTGCGCTTCTTTTCGGAGTTGCTGCCGTGGCCCCGTTTGCGCTGAACGCGGCGAGTTTCATGGCGGCCGCCATCCTCATCGGTGCGATCGGGGGGTCCTATCGTCCGGAGAGGGTCGAGACCCGGCCCATCCTTGCCGAGATCAAGGAAGGGCTCTCATGGTTGGCGGGCCAGAAAGTGGTTCGTTCCCTCGCCCTCATGTCCGGGGCTGGCAATGTCCTGATCACCGGGGTGTTGGCGGTCTTCGTGCTGTACGCCAAAGAACTACTCGGGCTTGGCGAGGTCGCCTATGGATTCCTCCTTTCTGTCGCAGGACTGGGAGCGTTTGTCGGCGCTTTGGCGGCCTCAAGTCTGTCGAAGCGTCTTGGCGTTCGGTTCGCCATAAGCGTGATCCTGATGCTCCAGTCGGCGGTTTCACTGGTCTTTGTGCTGTTCCCAACTCCGTTGCCGGCTGCCCTAGGTATGTTCGTATTGGGTTTCGGGGTGACGGCATTGAGCGTCATCAATATCACGGTTCGCCAGAAACTGACTCCCGATGAGTTGCGGGGAAGGGTTGCGAGCGCGGTCCGGATGGTGGCTTGGGGCTCGCAGCCGATCGGTGCACTTCTGGGAGGGATTCTGGCGAGTCAACTCGGATTACGCGCTCCGTACTTCATGGCGGCGGTCGGTTGGCTCATGATCTTGATCCTGCTGAATCCAACCTTCGAAGGTGAACTGGAGCCGATGACCTACGTCGGGCGCCACCGTCGTTCGCTACTTGAGGAGTAAACGGTCGAGTCTCCGCCCGACCACGGCGGTTCCGGCCGCTCCCATGGCGACCAAAACTGCGATGTGGCCAAGAATCGTCCAATCGAAAACGCCAAACGTGAGAGCTCTGATTAATTCCGCTGAGTGATAGAGGGGAGAGAACCTTGTAATTGCCTGAATGGCCGGTGGATAAACCTCAAGCGGATAGAAGGTGGCGGAGAACAAGAACAGAGGCAGCGTCACGACGGTTACATAATCGAAGTCTTGCCACGAGCGCATAAACGTTGAGCAGGCCATGCCGACCGCCCCGAAGGCGAAGCCGATGAGCACCGCGGCTGGAACTGCCAGGATGCCCCACCAGGATTCCACATAGCCGAGGCCGGCCATCACCACCATGAACGAGGCGGCATACAACGCCCCTCGCACCAGTGACCAACTGATCTCGCCGACGGCAATATCGGGCACCCCGATCGGCGTCGACAACATAGCGTCATAGGTTTTCTGGTACTTCATCTTGAAAAAGATGTTCATGGTCGACTCGAACACTGCCCCGTTCATCGCGGATGACGCGAGCAGGGCAGGGGCGACGAAGGCCGTGTAGCTGACAATCACTCCTCCGGGCCCGGCGACCTCGCCGATGTAGCCGCCCAGGCCGATGCCGATCGAGAACAGATAGAAAAGTGGTTCGAAAATGCCAGAGAAGATGACCATCCAACTCCGGCGGTAGACCATGAGGTTGCGTTCGAACACGTACTTTGATCGTTGGGCGGTCCGTAAGGGCAGGGGGACGACCCGCATGAGGAGCGTGGTCATATGACGAGTCGCTTCTCAAACTGGCGGACGGCCAGAACCGTGCCGACCGCGATGTACGCCACCAACAGGCCGGCGTGGGTGGCCCGACTGAAGGTCGGATCGACTCCGAGAGCCAATGAACGAGCCAGTTCGACGCCATGCCAGAGGGGTGTCAGATACGCCACCGGTTCCATCCAGTCCGGTAGGCGGGATATTTCGAAAAAGGTCCCTGAGAATAGGAACAGCGGCATGATTCCGAATCGGAACAGATTGGTCAGGCCAATACCGTCTTCAAGTTTGGCGGCGAACCATGTGACAAAGCCCGCGAACGCCAGGCCGGTTAGAACGGCAGGGATGATGGCCAGGAGGCCACCGGTCAATGTCATGGCGCCAAGGGCGGTTGCGACCAGGACGAAGATGGCCGAAACGAGGGCGACTCTGGTCGCAACCCAGGCGAGATGTCCCATGACCAGATCGCGAGTGGACAGTGGGGTGGCCAACGCGGCCAGGTAGTACCTTTGCCATTTGATACCGGCCAGGACCGGCCACGATGAATCCCCCGCCCCGGCCTGCATGGCGGTGGCTGCCAGTAGGCCAGGAGCGAGGAACTCGAGATAGGACACGCCGGCGATCCCGCCGGTTTGTTTATCGACCAGGTTGCCGAGGAATATGCCCATGGCGACCAGATACAGCAGGGGATTGACGAACGAAGAGAATACGCTGCCCCGCCAAACACCCCGGTATACCCGCGCCGACCGCTCGTACATGCGCAAGGTGCTGTTCATTCCACCAGACTCCGTCCGGTCAGCTTCAAGAACACATCCTCCAACGACGAGCGCCGGCTCACTTGAGCCACGGGTCGAATACCCCTGGCGTGTGCCTCAGATGAGGTTGCATCGGCATTCGGCGTGTAGAGCAAGACGCGGTCGGGCAGGATCTCGATGCGCTCGGCAAGCCCGCTCAACTGAGCGACGTTCTCGTCCTGGGTGCCAGGGGGGAAGCGCATTTCGAGGACCTCTCGCGTCGAGTGTTGGACGATGAGATCCGATGGCGTGCCCTCGGCCACGATGCGGGCCTGGTCCATGACGACCAGTCGATCGCAAAGTTGCTCGGCCTCGTCCATGTAGTGGGTGGTGACGATGAGCGTTACGCCATCCTGTTTGAGCCGGTACAGGCGATCCCACAGCACGTGGCGGGCCTGGGGGTCGAGTCCGGTAGTCGGCTCGTCGAGAATCAGCAGTTCCGGTTGATTGATGAGCGAGCGGGCGATCGTAAGACGACGTTTCATGCCCCCCGAGAGCTTGTCGACCTTTTCGTCGCGCTTGCCGTTCAGTTGGACAAAATCGAGCAACTCCTCGATCCTCGGCCGGATCACGGCACGTGAGAGACCGAAGTAACGCCCGTAGATCATGAGATTCTCGGCGACGGTCAGCTCAACGTCGAGGCTGTCTTCCTGGGGCACGACCCCGAGGCGCGCGCGCAGCTGCGGCCCCTGGGTTGCCGGATTGAGCCCCAAAACCGAGAGGGAACCCGATGTGATGGGGGAGACGGATCCGATCATTCGCATCGTCGAGGACTTCCCGGCCCCATTGGGACCGAGAAAGCCGAATGCCTCGCCCTGTTTGACTTCGAAGTCGATGGCGTCGACCGCGGTGAAGTCACCGAACCGTTTCGTGAGATCGTTGGCGATAACCAGAGCATCAGACATGGACCAACCAGCCTATCTGTTTTTAGGGTCGGGTCGGTTGCGATCTAGTCAGGTGGCCAGATGGGTCGGAGTGACTTGGCAAACGAAACTTTGGCCGTGTGGTCAACCATCCAACCGTATCGCCCCGAACGCTGTAACAGCAATGATCGGGTCATCTTCGGATCGGCTGTGCGGTGTTTTACGACCGTGAGTTTGAGTGTCGAAGTTTCCGTATCGGTCCAGGCATCTTCATCCGGTGCCAGAGCTAGTACGACGTCCGAGTAGTGCGCCAGGTCTTCGGGCACTTCATGGATGACCCTTGGCAGCTGAGGTAGTACCTCGGTTAGGCGAGCCGCAAATACAAGGGCGAACTTCATCTCGTGGGCTGCGTCGCGCAATGCCAGGATTCGATCCCGGCTGGGCTGGCCCCCGTCGAGAGTCCCGGCCACGAACTCTTCGTATCCGTCGATAATCACGAGGGGAGCTGCGAAGTCGTTGGTCATGTTTACGGCGGCCACTGCCTCAACAATCGCCGACGGTTCGCGGGTGGTGATCGGGTACAGGGCAAGGCGGGCAACCTGGTCCATGGCCGCTCGAACCCGGACCATCTGCTTCTCGTTCAGGTGCCCCGCCCGGAGGCGCAACTCGTCGACGTTCGCCCGGACGGCCACGAACCGCTCCACCAATTGGCTCGCAGGCCGTTGACAAGATACATAGATGACGGGATGACCGGCCCGCAACGCCGAGTTGGTAATGGCCAACAGCAGGCTGCTGGTTCCGGACCCAACCGCCCCGACCACCGACACCAGGTCTCCGGCGAACAAGCCGCCGAGCCGGGTATCCCAGGCATCAAACCCGGTTGGAATGGCGGTGGCGGCATCCTTGCGCCATTCCAACTCGTCACCGAGCGCCTCGATGAGCCCCTTCATCGGCTGGCTTGTCGTGATCGTTGCCCACTCGGCTGTTGTCAACCCCTTGCCTGTTTCCATTTCCGTCCCCTTGCCGCTGAATCTTCCAAGGTAACCGATGGTCGAACAAACGTTCGCCTTCGAGCGGAGTTTATTTTCGCGAGTTCCATTGGCGGGAGCTGGAGTCCGAACGGCACGGCGACCTGCGCATAACTAGCCTCCGCGTATGCGCTTCGGATATGGACTCATAACGTGTCAGCGACATCCGGACGATGCTCGGTCAGATGTCGATCTGTATCGGGAGGCGCTCGAACTGGCGGGAGAGGCCGAGGCGTGGGGGTTTGACTCGGTTTGGACCAGTGAGCACCACTTCCAGGATGACGCCTACATGCCGTCGGTTCTTCCGCTGTCGGCGGCCATCGCGGCGAGGACAACCCGGATTCACATCGGAGTCGGGGTCGCCCTCGCCCCGTTCTACGATCCGATCCGGATGGCTGAAGATGCGGCGACGGTTGACCTCATCTCGGAGGGTCGCTTCATTCTCGGTCTCGGACTCGGGTGGTTGGATTGGGAGTTCGAAGCCTTCGAGCAGTCTCGCGGAGATCGGGTACCGCGCACCGAGAGTCTGATAACGGTGTGTCGACAAGCCTGGGGCAGCGGCTTGCTGGAACAGACCGGCGTCCAGGTCACCCCCAAGCCGGCCCAGGCTGGAGGTCCTCCGATTTGGATTGGTGCCACCGCCGAACCAGCCGTTCGGAGGGCCGGAAAGCTCGCCGACGGGTTCATGGCTTCCGAGCCAACCCCGGCGGCTTTTGCTGAACAGGTCGGCTGGGCCAATAAGGAGCGTTCGGATTCGAAGTCGTCTCCGTTTGAGATGTCGGGTTACTGGCCCGTATTCGTATCTGAGGACGACAATGCCTGGGAAAGAGTGCGGCCGTATCTCCACTATATGGAGTGGAAATACGAGGACTCCGAGCAGAGCCGCGGTCGGTTGGGTCCGCTGCCCCATGCGCCGGCCCTCGATTCGGAAACCGAAGCGACCCTGCGAGCGGCATCGGTGTTCGGAACGCCCGAGCAGGTAGTTGGTCAAATACGTGAATTGTCGGACATTGCCGGTAACGACTTCACCTTTGTCGGGCGGTTCTACTACCCGGGTATGGACCGGGAAATCATGCGTGAGTCCGCCCGGCTATTCGCCGAGGAAGTGATCCCGGCCTTTCGCTAGCGGGTGGCGATCGCCCAGTCTGCGTGGAGGGCGGCGTAGACGCCGCCTAACCCGACCAGTTCGGCATGCGTACCGTCTTCGACGACATGGCCGCCATCGAATACGAGTACCCGATCGGCGGCTTCGGCGGTGGACAGTCGGTGCGCCACCGTTATCGACGTTCGGCCTTGTGCCAGGCGCTCTATGGCGTCACGCAGCTTGAGTTCAAGCGCCGGGTCAACCGCCGACGTCGCTTCGTCAAGGATGAGCAAGTCCGGATTGGCGACCCAGGCCCTGGTCAGGGCGACAAGTTGCCGTTCGCCGGCCGACAGGTTCTGTCCACGTACTCCGGCCACGGTTGACAGGCCGTCTGGCAACCCATCCACCCAGTCGCCCAGATTCAGGTCGGCGATCGCCTGGTGAACTTCCGTATCGGTTGCTTTGGATCGACCGTAGCGAATGTTCTCGAGCAGCGAAGTATTGAACAGGAACCCTTGCTGGGGAACGTAGGAAACTCTGGTTCGCAGATCGGGGAATGCCACGTTTCGAACATCTACCCCTCCCACGGTAATGACCCCGCCGGTGGG
>CAJQPD010000167.1 GCA_905480085.1 uncultured Acidimicrobiia bacterium | reverse complement strand
ACAGGCCCCACCTCGGCATCGCCGCTCTGGCTACAGCCTCGATGAAGACGACGCCCGCCGAGCCTCCTGGACAAGCAACCCATCAACGGGCGGGATTACCCGGCGGGGACCCGAGGTAACCCGCTGTCGATGAGTCGGCGGCGGCGACCGATCACCAACATCAAAGCAGGCGGAGCCGAACCATACACGACACTCGACGTTGCCGGTCGCGGCGTTGCCGGGTATTTCTTCCAAGACCCCGAGGCCCATGGCCGGATGCCCAACATGTGGCTCGTCTACTTCGCCAGCACCGACATCGAGGGCACCGTCGCGAAGATCACCGAAGGCGAAGGCACAATACTCAACGGTCCGTTCGACACCCCGTTCGGCCAAATCATTGTGGCCCAGGACCCCCAGCGTGCCGTTTTCCAGGTGATCCAACCTTCACGGTGACCGGTCACCGAATGGCGTGCCGCTTGAAAACAGGTTCGGAGTTCGGCGGGTTCTGGTTGGCCGTGGCGTACCATGCCGGTCGCAATGGAAGCCTTCATGACCGGGGTGGTCGCAGGATTCGGGATCGCGATCCCGGTTGGAGCCATCGCCATTCTCATCATTCAGACCGGAATCCGGCAGGGGTTCCGAAGTTCGTTCGTGGCAGGTGCCGGCGCAGCCACCGCCGATCTGTTCTATGCCAGTCTGGCCGTCGTCGGAGGCGCCGCGCTCAGCGGACTGGTTGACGCCTGGGATGAGCCGTTGCGGAGCATCAGCGCCGTCGCCCTCATCGTGATCGCCGGCGTGGGCCTTCGTACCCTTCGCCAGAACGCTGAACCCGTTTCCATCCCACCGTCGCAACGGCGCAGCTTGACCGGCACCTATGCCAGGTTCCTGGCGCTCACCATCGTGAATCCGGCCACCGTGGTGTACTTCGCCGCGGTGATCATCGGTCTCGGAATCGCCAGCGGGATGACAACGACCGAAGGAATCCTCTTCGTGGTCGGGGCATTCTCCGCATCACTCTCCTGGCAAAGTCTGCTCGCCGGAGTCGGATCATTTGCAGCCAAACGCCTCAGCCACCGCATACAAACGATCGCCATTGCGGCAGGTAACCTCGTCATCCTTGCCCTGGCCATGGCCATTCTGTTTCGTTGAGCGGCGGGCTCAACGCGCGAGGGACCACACCCTCCTGCCGATCAATGGATCGTGTAGCCACCATCAATCGGTATGTTGGTCCCGGTTATGTGTTGGCTGGCGTCCGATGCCAGGAAGAGGGCCAGATCGGCAATCTCCTCCGGCTGTGCAGCTCGTCCCTGGGGGATGGCCGTCATGATCCTCGACAAAGACGCCTGGCGGGCTTCCACGGTGGCATGCCCGGAGCCGAGCATGGGCGTATTTGTCGCTCCAGGACAGATGGCGTTGATACGGATGCCATCCGCGGCGTGATCAAGCGCCATCGCTCTGGTCAGATTCGTCACCGCTCCCTTGGATGCCGAGTAGGCAGCCCCATTCACCGACCCCACCAGCCCGACCGTCGAACTGATATTGATGATCGACCCGCCACCACCGTCTCGCATCGGACCGATGGCAGCCCTGCTGAGAAAGAATGTGCCATCCACATTGGTGGACATGACCCGTCGCCATTGCTGATCATCGGTACCCGGGGCATCGCCACGATGCATCACCCCGGCCGCGTTTACGACAATATCGAGGCGCCCGAATCGAGCCACGGTTTCGCGCACGATCCGATCAGCATGAGCACTATCCGATACGTCACCCAGGACCGCACACGCCTGACCACCCGCCACGACGATCTCATCGGCGACGGCGTTCGTTCGGCCTTCATCACGACCACCGACCACGACCGCGGCACCTGACATCCCCATCTGGCGCGCAATCGCCGCGCCCATCCCGGACGACCCACCGGATACGACCGCAACCTTGCCACTCAAATCAACCCGAAAAACGGCCATCTTTCCTCCGCTCTGGCGACAGACGCCATCTTGGCATCGCCGCTCTGGCGACAGCCTCGACGAAGACGACACCCGCCGATCCTCCTGGACAAGCAGACCATCAAAAAGGCGGGATTACCCGGCGGGGACCGGAGGTAACCCGCTGTCGATGAGCCGGCGACGGCGGCGACCGATCACCAACATCAAAGCAGTCAGACCCAACGGCATCCCGATGGCGAGCGGGAGCACGCCACCCGGGTTGATACGTACATATTCGTCGATGGTGAGATGAACACCGGTACTTGCCACCGGAAGAGCCGTAGCGTCGGCGTCGGCAGGCGTTGGCAACACGACGATGTACACGATGTAGTCACCTGAAAGAATGGCATTGATCTTCCAGCCCAACGTGGTTGTCTGGCCCTTTTCGAGCTGTTCGATCCGCTGCGTCCGAACCGGTGACCAGTCCTCAGGATCAACCGGATCGCCATCATCAAGATTGACGATGTTCATGGCCAGAACCAGCGGTCCGGACCCGTCCGTCAAACGACCGACCTCGGTCTGGAACTCGATGGTGTCGCCGGTTTTCATACGCCGGGTATCGACATTCACCGCGATGGTCACGTCCGCGTCGGAATCTTGCGCCGCCCTGGCCGGTTGCGGCAACAAAATCAGAAACACCAGCAAGATGCTCGCAGCCAGCCCTCCACCGCGTGCGGTCCTGCGCCATGCCAGGGGTACGACGTCGAGTTGCAGCGCCCTCGGCG
>CAJQPD010000166.1 GCA_905480085.1 uncultured Acidimicrobiia bacterium | reverse complement strand
TTGCGACAGATAGCCCCGGGCCAGCGCAATGTGCTGGTTCTCCGGTATTACATGGAACTCTCCGTTGCGGAGACTGCGGCAACTCTCGGTGTTTCGGTCAACACGGTAAAGACCCAACAGCAACGTGGCCTGGCTTCTTTGGCACAGCTATTGGAGGGCGAACATGACGACGCTTGAGCAGCGCCTGCACGACGCCCTGATGGCCAATGCCATCGCGACTCAACCGGCCCCTGACCTGTTCGCCAGAGTCCGCGGGTCGATCGCCGATGACCGGTTACGCCGGAGCCGCCTTCGGGCCCGCATCGGGGTGATCGCGTTGCTGACGACAGCATTCATATCGATCGTATATGGAACATCAACCTATGAACAAGGGAGACTGCTTATGAACTGGTGGGTACTCGAAGCGATCACTACCGTGGTGCTCCTTGGGATTGCCCTGTGGCTTGGGCCATTCATCAAACGTTTCGGCCGTGCATATGCCGCCGATGTGTTCAGGGCCAATCCGGCCACCGGCAAGAGCTTCATCCTGTTGGCCGATATCGTCTACTACCTGATCTTTGGTGCCTACATCTTGTTCTCGCTTCGATTCCAACAGGAGAAAGATTGGACCGACACCGTGGGACCGGCGCAACTGCAATGGGAAGTCGCTCGACTCGGCGGAATCCTGCTGATTATCGGCGTTCTGCACGGAGCCAATATCATCCTCATGCCGGTCATCGGTCGGTTGTTCTCCTTGAACCGTCGACTTGACGCCGAACAGGTTCCCTCCGGCGATGAGTAGCAACCGGGTCGGTTGGGAGGGATGGGCCATAGCCATCATCGCACTTGGCGGAGTCCCCGCCGGTCTTTTGTTTCTACCGATGGTGCATGGGTTCGATGGCGCCTCACCTGTCCGGTATGTACCCCCACCACCTGCGTCACCGCCTCTGGATCCGTCTCGTCTCGCGCTCGGCATAGGGTTGGCGCTGTTCCTCATCGCGGCTGCCGTGTGGCTGATTCGCCACACGGACTGGGATACGACCGCTCAAAGCGACGATCGGTAGCCGAGCCGTTTGTCTATGACATTGAGCAATAGCTCTCCTACCCGATACCGGGCAAGGTTCTCGAGAAATAGGGCAGCTACTCGCTCTACGTAGTCGTCGAGGTCGCCAGCGTGGTGCGGCGTAATGATGACGTTGTCCATCTGCCACAGAGGCGAATCGGAGGGCAGTGGCTCGGTCTCGAATACATCAAGACCCGCTCCCGCCAGTTCACCTGCGTACAAGGCAGCGGCCAGGGCAGCCTCGTCAAGGCTCGCACCCCGACCGACGTTGATGAGCGTCGCGCGTGATGGCAGTTCTGCGAGGACGGCCGCATCAATGAGTTGTCTCGTGGATGGTGTCAGCGGAGCCGCGACAATTAACCAGTCGGTTCGGGACAGGTCCCGGTTCCCCCATGCGGTCACGCTTCCGAACTCCTCGTCGGATCTCGTCGATGTAGCGACGAGAGTGGTGTCGACCCCGATTGCGAGGAGCAGTCGGGCGATGGCTCGTCCGATGCCGCCGGCACCCAGGACCACCGCCGTCGTGCCGCGGACGGGCCTGACGGTTTGGTACCGCCAGGTCGATGTCTGTTGGTTGCGGACTGCATCCGGTAGCCGTTTGGCGTGAGCCAACATCAACGCCAGTACGTGTTCGGCAATTGGTTGGTCGTAAATGCCCCCGGCGTTCGTGATCGTGACGTCCGATTCAACCAGACCCGGAAAGAGCAACGCATCGACACCTGCACCCGCCCACTGAATCCATCGAAGGTCACCGGCAGCATCCCAGACCTGTGGCAGCATCTTGCCCTTGAAGTCGAAACCGAACAACACATCGGCACCTTCCAAAGCGTCACCAAGTTCCTCGACCGAGTTGGCGAATCGAACCTCGACCTCCGGACCCAATGCCGCTAGCGCAGCAACATCGCCGCGAAATTCGCCAGCCTGGACAACCACCGTGACTTCAGCCATGTGAGCAGCCTAAACGCGCCACTCCAAAGGCTTCGATCGGCGAGTTCCGCACAGGGGGTTGGTGAACCATCCATCGCCGCCCCGTACGCAGTAGGATCGGCACTGGGACGAATTCGGTCCGATGTCGCCGATCGACGGCATCGACCACGATACGAGACAAAGTACCCCGATACGCACTCAGCGAGGACGAGGAGTCATCGATGGCGAACATTCTCCGATCAGCTTTGGTTCAAACCGAATGGACCGGCGACAAAGAGACAATGCTCAAAAAGAACATGGACTACGCCCGTGAAGCCGCCAACGACGGCGCCCGCATCATGTGCTTCCAGGAGTTGTTCGATGCCCCCTATTTCTGCCAGGTGCAAAGCGACGAACATCTGGCCACGGCCGAACCCATCCCTGACGGTCCAACCATGGCTGCCATGACGGCTCTCGCCAAGGAAACGGAAATGGTTCTCGTCATTCCGATGTTCGAGAAAGAAGACGACGGGTTCTACTACAACACTGCGGCGGTCATCGAGGCGGACGGCACCTACCTTGGCAAATACCGCAAGACTCATATCCCCCACGTAAAGGGGTTCTTCGAGAAGTACTACTTCCGCCCCGGGAACATGGGTTACCCGACGTTCGACACCAGCGTCGGCCGGATTGGCGTGTACATCTGTTACGACCGTCATTTCCCGGAGGGTTGGCGAGCCCTGGGCCTCAATGGCGCCAAGCTCGTCTACAACCCGTCGGCAACCAG
>CAJQPD010000165.1 GCA_905480085.1 uncultured Acidimicrobiia bacterium | reverse complement strand
ACCCGCCTGAGTTCTTCTTCAAGCGACACGTCGACCGCCCCCGGCCTGGTTGATTCACCGCCGACGTCGACCAGGTCGGCTCCGTCTGCGACAAGTTGGAGCCCGTGATCGACCGCCTCCTCAACACCATGGAATTGTCCGCCGTCAGAGAACGAGTCCGGGGTGACGTTGACGATGCCCATGATGAGCGGCTGCTCGATCGACAACGCCTTGGTTCGAACCTGCCAGATCATCGATTCAGGAGAGCAAAGGCTTCGGCTCTGGTCGTCGCCCGGCTGGCGAAGATCCCGCGAACCGCCGACGTGGTCGTCGAAGCACCCGGCTTGCGGACCCCCCGCATGCTCATGCACATGTGTTCGGCTTCGATGACCACGAGGACACCGAGCGGCTTGACAGCCTCCATGAGCGTGTCCGCTATCTGCGAGGTCAGTCGCTCCTGCATCTGGGGCCGCTTGGCATACGCTTCCACCAGTCGAGCCAACTTGGATAGTCCGGTCAGGACCCCATCAGGCAAATACGCCACATGGGCTTTGCCGTGGAAGGGAACGAGATGGTGTTCACACATCGAGTAGAACGAGATGTCCCGAACCATGACAATTTCCCGATGGGCGTCTTCGGTGAACACCGATTTCACGATCTCATACGGATCCTGATGCATCCCTTCGAAGAGTTCGCCGTACATGCGGGCGACCCTGGTCGGGGTTTCGGCAAGGCCCTCCCGATCCGGATCCTCGCCTATGGCGATCAGGATGGAGCGGACCGCATCGGCGATCGCTGGCTCGTCAATAGTCATACGTGACAGCGTAGGGGTCAGGCGCCTGCCTGGGAAGCGGCAACGCCATCTTTGGGTGGAGTTGGCAAGCCGTTCGGAATCTCAATTCTCATGGAACCATTCGGCGAGTGTTGCCACTTGGGTACGTCAGCCAGAAGCTCGGCGATTCGCTTCGAGTCGAGCGTCTCCTCGTCGAGCAGAGCGGTTGCCATCCTATCCATGTCGCTGTGGTGGGTCGTCAGGATCGCCCTGGCCTCATCGTGCGCCTGGCCGATGAGCTTGCGCACCTCGCTATCGATGGTTGCCGCCATATCGTCGGAGTAATCGGCCTGGCGCGAGTAGTCACGACCGAGGAACACTTCACCATCGGCGTGGCCGTACTTCATCGGCCCGAGCTTGTCACTCATCCCGTACTCCATGACCATCTGGCGAGCGATCTTGGTCGCTTGCTCGATGTCGTTCGAGGCGCCGGTGGTTGGGTCTCCGAACATGATTTCTTCGGCAGTGCGCCCGCCGAGTGCCATGGCGAGCTGATCGATCAACTCGCTGCGACGACGATACAGGCGATCTTCCGACGGCATTGACTGGGTATGGCCGGCCGCGCTACCACGCGGAATGATGGTTACCTTGTGGACCGGGTCAGCGTTGGGCAATACCCAACCGACCAGAGCATGCCCGACTTCGTGGTAGGCCGTGATCTTCTTTTCGTCCTCGGATATCACGAGGCTCTTGCGCTCCGGGCCGGCGATGACTCGAATGGTCGCTTCTTCGATCTCTTCGGTCGAAATGAGCTTTTTGTCGTGCCGGGCGGCCAACAAAGCGGCTTCGTTGATGAGGTTGGCAAGGTCGGCGCCGGTGAACCCGGGAGTCTGGCGAGCAATGACATCCAGGTCTACGTCTGGAGCAAACGGCTTGCCTTTGGCATGCACTGCCAGGATGGCGGCGCGCCCTTTGAACGCCGGTCGACCAACCGTGATCTGGCGATCGAATCGACCTGGACGTAGCAATGCCGGATCGAGAATGTCGGGTCGGTTGGTGGCGGCGATGACAATGACGCCGGTCTGAGCCTCGAATCCGTCGAGTTCGACGAGCAACTGGTTCAGCGTTTGTTCACGTTCGTCGTGCCCGCCTCCGAGGCCGGCGCCACGGTGCCGACCAACGGCGTCGATTTCGTCAATGAAAACAATGGCCGGACCCTGCGCCTTGGCCTGCTCGAACAGGTCACGAACCCGCGACGCCCCGACTCCAACAAACATTTCCACGAAGTCAGACCCGGAGATCGAGAAGAACGGCACACCCGCTTCACCGGCGACGGCTCTGGCCAGCAGGGTCTTACCGGTTCCGGGAGGGCCAAACAACAGAACACCACGAGGAATCTTGGCCCCCATGGCGCGGAACTTGGCCGGGTTTTGCAGGAAGTCTTTAATCTCTTCGAGTTCCTCAATTGCCTCTTCGAGGCCGGCAACATCATTGAACGTAACCTTGGGCTGGTCCTTGGTCATCTGCTTGGCCTTGGACTTGCCGAATTGCATCACCCGGTTCCCGCCGCCCTGCATCTGCGTGAAGATGATGAACATGAATCCGAGGATGAATAGCCAGGGAAGCAACGAGAGAAGCACGGTCGTGATCGACGTCGGTTCCGGATCGACCGAAACCTCGACACCACTCGCCTGGAGTTCAATCAGCAGTTCATCTTCGAACTGGTCCGGGTAGGAAATCGAATACTCGGCTGGATCCTCGAGTGTGGTCCCGGGGCTGCGGACTTCAACCGTGTTGGCATCCGGGAAGAAGCGAACGGTTCCAACCTCGCCATCGGCAACGAGCTCATCCAAACGGGTGAAGTCAATTTCTTCTGGTGCGTTGGCTGCATCGAACCAGGCCGAAAAAGCCAGCCACAAAACCGTGACAACGGCGAAATAGATAAGAATCGTACGAACGGTGCGGTTCACCGAGGTCCTCCGAAATGTGTGTCGTTGCTCATCAAACCATCAGGTTCGTGGGGCCATGCTATTGCCATTCGCGAGATATGCCCACCTAGGACGGTTCTTCCATAACTCCGACGTATGGGAGATTGCGGAACTTGCCCGCATAATCAAGGCCGTAGCCCACCACAAACTCGGGTCCAATCTCGAATCCGGTGTATTTCACATCGACCGGAACGCTCTGAATTCCCTTCTTCACAAGTAGGGCGGCCAACTCCAAAGACGCCGGCCGGCGAACCCGTAGCGACTTGAGCAGATAGCTCAATGTCAGACCGGAATCGATGATGTCTTCGACAATCAGGACATCACGCCCGGCAATCTCCTGGTCAAGATCTTTGAGCAGCGCCATGATCGCGTACAAGATGTTCGATGACTGCCCACACACACATCCCAAACCCTTGTCAGTTCGATCATCAACCACATGTGAACGAGGCAGGCCATGCCTAGCACACCGTCTGTCTCGATGGCTGCTGGTGTTGCTGCTGGTGTTGCTGCTGGTGTGATGGCATCGGGTTCATGGGTGATCTCTCGAGCCCACCAGATGTTGTGCGCCGCACAGCGCCGTGGTGCAGACTCGCAACAGGCTCAGCTTTGTCAATCGGA
>CAJQPD010000164.1 GCA_905480085.1 uncultured Acidimicrobiia bacterium | reverse complement strand
CGCGGTTCTCGTAAACTGCCCCGATCGATTCGGCCACGACGTCCATGTGAGCCTGCGTATAGACCCGGCGGGGGAGCGTCAGTCTGACGAGTTCGAGTTTTGGTCGCCGATTCAGGCCGGTAAGCGGGTCGCGGCCGGCCGACACTGCGCCGCGTTCCATGCCGCGCACTCCGGAGTCCCGATAGATCGCCGCGGTCAGCGCCTGGGCCGGGAACAACTCCTGATCGAGGTGGGCCAGCACCAATGAGGCGTCGATAAACACACCATGGCCGCCGATCGGCTCAACGATCGGAACGCCCATCTTCAGAATCCGGTTCCCGAGGTATTCGACCTGTCCGATACGGGCGCGAACGTGATCGTCGGTTGCCACCATCTCCCGGATCCCGGCGGCCAGAGCCTCCATGTCGCGGCCCGACATTCCGCCGTACGTATGGAGGCCCTCAAAAGCCACTACCAGACTTCTGGCTTTGCGGGCCAGGTCAGGGTCTCGAAGGGCCAGGAACCCTCCGATGTTCACCAAATTGTCTTTTTTGGAAGACACGGTGGCGCCGTCTGAGTATGAACAGATTTCGCGAAGGATCTCGGCGATGCTGACGTCTTCATAGCCAGCTTCGCGCACTTTGATGAAATAGGCATTCTCAACGGCCCGGGTCGCATCGAGCATCACGAGGATCCCGTGTTGCTTGCAGAGTTCGTATGTGTCGCGCAGGTTCTGCATGGAGATGGGTTGGCCGCCGGCCATGTTTACGTTCGTCTCGACCGAGATGTACGGGATCTTGTCAGCGCCAACCTCGTCGATCAGTTCGCTCAGCTTGGCGAGGTCGACGTTGCCTTTGAACTCGTGGGTGCTGGCTGGCAGGTGGGCCTCGTCGATGATGACGTCTGCGAACCTTCCACCCGCATATTCCTGGTGGAACCGGGTGGTCGTGAAGTACATGTTCCCGGGGATCACGTCGCCCGGCTTGATGAGAATCTGGCTCAGAATATGTTCGGCGCCCCGGCCCTGGTGGGTGGGGATGAGTTCTTCATACCCATAGACGTCGCTGACGGCGTCGACGAGACGATAAAAGCTGCGAGAACCGGCATAGGCCTCGTCACCCATCATCATCGCCCCCCACTGGGCGTCCGACATGGCGGACGTACCCGAATCGGTCAAGAGGTCGATGTACACGTCTTCGGATTTGAGAAGAAACGTGTTGAACCCGGCGCCGGCGATCGCTGCCTCGCGTTCGGTCGGCGTGGTCATCTTGATGGGTTCGACCATCTTGATCTTGTAGGGCTCGGCCCAACTCCGTCGTTCCATGTTGACACTCCGTTGCTTCGTGGTTTTGTCAAGCTTAGGTAGGTACGTCTCGCCGATCGGGTCGCACGGAGCATCCATTTGGAAGGTCCCGTACGGGCGCTAGCTGAGCCCACGGCTAAGTAGATCTGCGTCGATGCCGATAAGCAGGTCTAAGACCCACGAGGCGGCAACATGCGCAGTCAGGTGTATAGGCGGGAAGTCGACGGTTCCGATCTGGTCAGGTTGTCCGGACATGGCGACGAGGTCAAGGTCGAATATGGCGGTGGACAACTCGGGCGGGTACCGATGTCCGAGGTTCGCCGGGGTGTGGCGCTTCCCCTGCCCGGCGGAGGTGAGTTGGCGCTCATGGGTGGGGACGGAGCGCACCGGATTGTTGTCAAACTCGATGGAGAACGGTTAAAACCGATTGTCTCGGTCTTCAACTGGGCCCGGTATGCGCCCCTGGTTCTGCTCGCGGCAGCAGTCGGAAGTCTGACGATCGCCGGCCTGGCGTACGCGGGATACGAACCTGCCTGGCACCTGGCTATCCGTCGGGAGATGCTCCTGGTCGGCCTGGTCTTCCTGGTGATCTATTGGTCCAGAACCCGCTGGGCAAACCTGATCGGTGTGGTCATGATGGTCCTGGATGTGTTCTGGGTGTTGGGCGCCGGTATTTGGAGCCCAACCTCGCTGTTGCTGAGGGTGTTGATCGCCGGGTACCTTGGCCGGGTCGCCTACGACGAATGGAAGGCCATTCCTGACTGATGGTCGTGGATCCGTTCATTCGATCGTTCAAGCTGGCTGGTCGTCCGTCACACGACCCGATAGCCTCGGGGCTGACGAACTGCCCCGGAAAGGACTGCGCCATGAGCCAGGCTGTGAAAGCCAATATGCAAGACATGCTGACAAGAATGGAACCCGATTTGGTACCGGCGACCGTTGATGTAGGGAATCCGGTCATGGCCTTCTGCGAGTTGGTGTCTACCGGCGGGATCGAGACCGGGGTGTGGAGTTGCACCGCCGGCGGTTGGACCATTGCCTCCTACGATGTCAACGAAGCGATGGTGATGCTGGCGGGTCGCCTCCGGCTGACAGCTAGCGATGGAACGGTGACCGAGGTGACCGAAGGCGATCTGTTCTTCATTCCCAAGGGGTGGAGCGGCCGGTGGGACACGCTTGAAGATATGCAGAAGGCCTACGTCATCGTTCCCTAGGGGGTTGCCCGGTCGTCGTTGGCACGTTTTGTCGGTTGGTCGCCTAGATTCCTAGTCTGTACACATATGGTGAAGGAGACGTAGGTGGATCTTCCGGCGTACTTGCCGATCGCAATCATGTTCCTGCTCTCGGTGGGGTTTGTGGTGGCGGCCCTCACGCTCGGTTGGGTCGTGTCTCCGAAAAACCCGACTCCCGAAAAGCTGTCGCCCTATGAGTGCGGCATCGTCCCCGAATCGGAAGCCGTCCAGCGTTTCCCGGTGCAGTTCTATCTCATTGCCATGTTGTTCGTCATCTTCGATGTCGAAATCGTCTTCCTCTTTACATGGGCGGTTTTGTTCCCCGAGCTTGGCTGGTCTGGCGTAGCCGAAATCGGCATCTTCACGGGCTTCGTAGTCCTTACCCTCGGCTATGTGTGGGGGAGAGGTGCTCTTGACTGGAACACCCCGTTGCGGGCCAGGCGCGAGCAGCGCGATGTTTCTCCCGAGGCAGCCTGATGGCCGGGACGACCCCCCCGGGCTTTCTGCTGACGCAACTCGAAACGATCGCCAACTGGGCCCGGACCCGGTCGATGTTCCCTGCCACGTTCGGCCTGGCCTGCTGCGCAATCGAGATGATGGCATCAGGCACGGCCCATTACGACCTCGCACGGTTCGGTATGGAAGTGTTCAGGGCTTCGCCTCGCCAGGCCGACTTGATGATCGTGGCCGGTCGCGTGTCGCAGAAGATGGCGCCGGTACTTCGGCAGGTCTACGACCAGATGCCCGACCCGAAATGGGTGATCTCGATGGGCGCCTGCGCCTCCACAGGTGGGATGTTCAACAACTACGCCCTTATCCAGGGTGTCGACCAGATCGTTCCGGTTGACGTATACGTTCCTGGATGCCCGCCAGGACCACAGTCGCTCATGCACGGCATCTTGACGTTGCAGGACAAGATTATGTCCGGGGAGATCGTCAATGCCTGAAGAAGGGCCAGACGCCGCCAAAGCCGAAGCGGTCGGGGTCGCACCCGATCCACGCTCCCTTCCGGACCATCCGGTTTTGGTCGGCCTCATCGAACCATTCGAAGATGCGGAGTGGGCCTTGTCGTCGGGTCAGCACGTTGTCCTGCTTCCAAAAGAACAACTCGGTGAATTCGCCCAGGCAGCCAAGGCGGCCGGGTTTGAGATGGCGGCTGATGTGACCGCCGTTGACTACCTTGGCAAACGCCGGGTTCGGTTCGAGGTCGTCGCCAACCTGCTGTCCGTAGAACACGGTCTCCGGATCCGGGTCCGCTGCCCGGTCCCGGCCGACGACACCAGCTTGCCCTCGTTGGTCCCGACGTATCCTGGCGCCAACTTCTTCGAGCGTGAGATCTACGACATGTTCGGCATCACGTTTGAGGGTCATCCAGACATGACTCGCATCCTCATGCCCGATGACTGGGAAGGTCACCCGCTCCGCAAAGACTTCGGCGTCGGTGATGTGCCCGTGCAGTTCAAGGAAGCGAACAAGGTGACCTGATGACCGACACTCAGGATAGGAAGACCAAAGAGATCTGGGTGTCCGGTACCGAGGAGCCCGACTGGCCAGGCCCCGACTACGTCGCTCACGCCACCGACGAGGGCGCCCAAAAGATGAAGCTTCACGAGACGGGTGATCGGCTCATCGAGCAGCTCGGCATCCGAATCGTCGACGACGTCCTCTACGAGGAAGAGGAAATCGACGAAGACGACCGGATGATCATCAATATGGGTCCGCAACACCCATCGACCCATGGCGTGCTTCGTCTGCAAATCGAACTCGAAGGTGAGATCGTGCGGAGGATCAAGCCGATCATCGGCTACCTGCACACCGGCATGGAAAAGACTGCCGAGACTCTCACCTTCATGCAGGGAACGACGAACGTCACCCGCATGGATTATCTGGCTCCCCTTCACAACGAATTGTGTTTTTCGTTGGCTGTCGAGCAACTCCTCGCCATTGACATCCCGCCTCGCGCTCAGGCCATTCGCATCCTGATGACGGAAATGAATCGGATTGCCAGCCATCTGGTTGCGCTCGCCACCAACGGGATGGATCTTGGTGCGCTCTCCATGATGATGTACGGGTTCCGCGAACGCGAAATGATCCTGGCCTTCTTCGAGAAGACCACCGGCCTGCGCATGAACAACAACTACATCCGGGTCGGTGGCGTGGCCGCCGATCTTCCCGACGGATGGCAAGGCGACATCGAAGAGTTCCTGGAAACCATGCCGCTCCGACTGGCCCAATACGACGACCTGTTGATGGCCAACCCGATCTGGTTACGGCGGACGCGTGACGTCGGAGTCATCACAGCCGAAGAATGTTTGGCCTATTCCATCACCGGTCCGTCGTTGCGTGCGACCGGCCTCGCCCACGATTTGCGCAAGGTGGCGCCGTACTCGGGGATCGAACAGTATGAGTTCGATATCCCGGTCGGCCAGCGGGGCGACTCCTACGACCGTTATCGGGTCAAAGTCCATGAAATCGAAGAGTCGCTCAAGATCATCAAGCAGGTTCTCGAAACGATGCCATCAGGCGACTACAAAACCGATGACCGCAAAGTCACTCCGCCCCCGCGCAAACGCATCGACGAGTCGATGGAAGCCCTCATTCATCATTTCAAGATCTACACCGAAGGCTTCAAGGTGCCCGAAGGCGAAGCGTACGTTGCCATCGAGTCACCGCGTGGCGAACTCGGTTGCTACATCGTGTCGGACGGTGGCTCGAAACCGCTCCGCATGCACACCCGGGCCCCCAGTTTCGCCAACATCCAGGCCATTCCGATCATGCTTGCCGACTCACTCATCGCCGACACCATCGCCGCCCTGGCGTCCCTCGACCCGGTGATGGGGGACGTAGATCGCTGAGCTTTGCTCAGCGATTCAGCAGTTTGCCTTCGGCAAACTGCCTAGGGCCCGGCCAACTGCCAAGTGAGCCGGCACTCGACCCTTCGGGCCGCCGGACCGGGTCATCTACTGATCGAGGGTCCCCAACCAAAGCTGGTTTGTTCCGGTGTGACTGGTGGTTGCGACGATGACTTCGGTGTTGCCCACCGCGATGCTGTGGATGTAGCTGCCAAGAAGGGGGACGGCGGCTTGACGATTCCATCGTTGTCCGTCGGCGGAGAAAAGCAGATTGGTAGCATCCTGCCGCTTCCAATTCACCGAGAACGTCATCCGGCATGGGTTGGATCGGCCGAGAAGCCATCTCACTGCTGTTTCGTCTTGCCGGCTTGCTTCTGGGCCCGCTTCCATTCGCGAACCTCAGCCAGGGTGGCTGGACCGTCGATATCGGCGACGGAGCGGGGGGTGTCATCGGCAAACACGCCAGCCGCTTGCTCCCATCCTGGCGGACGTATCCCGAATCGTTTGGCGAGCAAAGCAACGAAAATCTTGGTCTTCTCAGGTCCGAAGCCGGGCAGCTCGGCCAAACGTCTGGCAAGGGTCCGACCAGACTCGACCCCCTTCCAAACGTTGGTGCCGTCGCCGTCGTAGTCGGTGGCGATGACGGTGCACAGTTCGTAGATGCGTCGACCCATGCTGGCCGGGAAACGGTGGATGGCAGGCTTGTCTGCGCACACCGCCACGAACTCGTCGACAGGCATGGCGGCGACCGCGCTTGCGTCCAGAGCCCGCGGCCGGCGGGAAGGCGGGGAAGCAGGACCTTGCGGAGCGGCATGACGACACCACCGCCTTCATCTCCGTCGCAACCAAGGCGCGCGCGCCGCCCCGCGCCGCGCCGCGCCCCATGGGTGCGCGTCCGACTGACGCTAGCTGCGCTTGGGGCGCAGGTGTTTGCGATGCTCAAGGCGGCGGAGGCGGGGGGCGACGGCGTCCGGGCGCT
>CAJQPD010000163.1 GCA_905480085.1 uncultured Acidimicrobiia bacterium | reverse complement strand
GTATCGGGCTGGAAAGCGCCAGCACTGGCTTGAGTCCGGCGGGATCTTCGTCCTCGAGGCCAACCACGTACCCGCGAACTCGTCGGCCCGAAAGTGGTACCCGTACGAGCGAACCGACCTGGAGCACGTGATCTGCCAGGGCATATCGGAATCCCTTGTCGACCGCGAATGAAGCAACCGCCGGGACGACAAGCGCTCTCAGAGTGCTGCCGCTGCCCTGGCTAGCTCATCGGCCGCATCGGTCAGTTCCCAGGTGAATCCGGGTCGACCGAAGTGCCCGTAGGCGGCGGTTTGAAGGAATCCTGGCTGGGTCAACTTCAGACGGTCGATGATGGCGGAGGGCCGAAAGTCAAAGAAGTCGGCGACCAGTCTCTCAAGTTTGGTCGGATTGACCGTCGACGTCCCGTGGGCATCGACGAGCAGCGAGAACGGCTCTGAACGGCCAATGGCGTACGACACCTGAATCTCGCACTCGGTTGCCAGACCGGCAGCCACCACCGTCTTGGCGGCATTACGGGCTCCGTAGGCGGCGGATCGATCGACCTTGGAAGCGTCCTTCCCGGAGAAGGCTCCACCTCCGTGCCGGGCGTACCCACCATACGTATCCACGATGATCTTGCGGCCGGTCAGGCCGGTGTCACCGTGGGGCCCTCCGGTAACGAATCGGCCGGTCGGATTGATCAATATGCGCGGTTCATCGAGTAGATCTTCCGGGATCACCTGCGTGATGACATGGCGGTAAAGGTCATCAAACATCTCCTCAGAGGACTGGATGCTCTCGTCGTGTTGGGTGGAGATGAGGATGTCGGTAACTCTGATCGGCCGTTTGTCGGCATACTCGACCGTGACCTGGGTTTTGCCGTCCGGACGCAGATACCCGAGCGTCTCGTCTTTGCGGATCTGAGCGAGGCGCTCGGCCAACCGATGAGCGAGAGAAATCGGCAACGGCATCAGCTCAGGCGTCTGGTCGACCGCATATCCAAACATCAATCCTTGATCCCCGGCTCCGAGCTCGCCGTTTTCGGGGTCACCTTGATCGACCCCCATCTCGATATCAGGGCTCTGAGTGTGGGCCACGACCTGAACCTCGACCGTGTCGGCGCTGAAGTGGGGGTCTTCGGTGTACCCGATGTTACGGATCGTCTGACGGGCCAGGCCTTCGAAATCGATCGGAGTCGCCGCCCGGAGCTCGCCCGCCACGACCACGAGACCGGTCGTCACCAACGTTTCGCAGGCAACCCGAGCATTTGGATCAGCTGAAAGAGCGGAATCAAGAACGGCATCCGAAATCTGGTCCGCTACCTTGTCGGGGTGCCCTTCGGTTACCGACTCTGAAGTGAAATACCATTCGCGCATGGAGCGAGTATACGACGCCCGGCGCGTCAGTTGGCAACTACCCCGCCACCGCCGATGGCAGGCAGCCGGCTGGCGACGAGCGCCATCAACCGATCGGCAATCTCCGATTTTGTGGAAAAGCCCCAATCATCTTCGGTTCCGTCCGGCCACATAAGGGTCACTTCGTTGGTATCGGTCCCAAATCCTCGCTCAGGCGCCGAGACATCGTTGGCAACCAGAAGATCCGTGCCATAGGACCGGGCCTTTCGCTTCGCCTCCTCGAGAGACCCGGTTTGAGCAGCGAATCCAACGACGAACGGTTTGGGCTCCATCGACACCACCCCGGCCAAGATATTCGGCGTTTCGGTGAGCTCGATCTGTGGCGCCCCATCGGCCCTCCGCATTTTGATGTCGGCAACCGACACTGGCCGGAAATCGGCCACTGCGGCGGCCAGGATCACACAATCGGCCCCGGCTGCCGCCCGCCAGGTGGCGTCGGCCATCTCAAGGGCAGACTCCACCTGAATCCGTTCGATGACCGGCGGAGTCGCCAAACTCGACGTCGTGACCAGGGTTACTTCGGCACCCAACCTGGCTGCCGCTTGGGCGATGGCGTGTCCCATCTTGCCGGATGACCGGTTGCCGATATACCGAACCGGGTCGATCGCCTCGCGAGTTCCACCGGCCGTCACCACGACCCGTTTCCCGATCAGGGATTGATCAGACAGCAGGCAGCCGGCGACAAAGGCGATGTCTTCTGGCTCGGCCATCCGGCCATACCCGACATCTCCGCCTGCCAATTCGCCGGACTCGGGACCCACCAGTGTGTGACCGGCCTGGCGGAGTTGTTCGATCGTGTGGACAGTCCCGGGATGCAGCCACATTTCGGTGTGCATGGCCGGGGCCAACAACAGCGGTGCCTCAGACGCCAGAACCGTTGATGCCAGGGCATCGCCACTGATTCCGTAGGCGATCTTGGCGAGGGAATGGGCAGTCGCAGGAGCAACGACGATGAGTTCTGCCCATTGGCCCAATTCGGTATGGGGGCTGATTCCGCCGAAGAGATCAACAAGAACTGCTTGTTTGGTGATCGCTGCAAAGGTTTGGGCTCCAACGAACTGTTGGGCACTCCTGGTCATGACCACGCGAACGTCGGCCCCTTGTTCAAGGAGCCGACGAGCGAGATAAGCTGACTTGTATGCGGCAACGCCGCCGGACACGCCGAGAACGATCCGGCGGCCCTGCATAGTTCTAGGCTTCGTCGTAGTCGAAGACAACCTTTTCGGCGGCAATCTCCTCAAACGAGATCGTCAGCGGCTTCCGACTCAACGAATGGACCTGCGGCGGTACATAGTGGCCGATGCCGCCACCCAACTCGTTGTAGTAGGCATTGATCTGGCGGGCCCGGCGAGAAGCCAGTACGACGAGGTTGAAACGGCCACCGGCCAGCTGCAGACCTTCTTCGATTGCGGTATTAGCGCTCATTGTGTCCCTTGTTCGTGCTTGGCAAGTATATCGAGTATCTCGTTGGTTACCGCATCGACGTCACGATTGATCACAAGGTAGTCATAGGTACCACGCGCTTGTTCCACCTGTTCGGCGGCGACAGATAGACGAGCGGCGATGTCTGGCTCGGTCGTGTCACCCCGATTGCGAAGCCGCCGCTCGAGTTCAGCTTGGGAGGGCGGCGCAATAAAGATCAATAGCGCTTCAGGCCAAGAGTGACGGACCTGCATGGCACCGTGATTCTCTATATCAAGAAGGACATCGTTGCCCGCTTGCAGGGCTTTCACTACGGGCCCGCGCGGGGTCCCGTAGTACTTGCCGGCATATTCGGCCCATTCGAGGAGCTCACCGTTTTCGATCATCTCTTGAAATCGCCCTGGGGCGATGAAGTGATAATCGACATCTTCCGTTTCGTCGGGCCGTCGATGTCGAGTGGTTACCGAAACAGAGAAATGGAACTTACGACGTTCACGGATCTCGGCAACAACTGTGCTTTTGCCAACTCCGGAAGGTCCCGAGATAACCAAGAGGACTCCGGACATCTGGGGGCTATGCGAGCCGCTCGAGGAGTGCCTCGCGCTGCCGGTCGCCAAGTCCGCGTAAGCGCCGGTTGTCAGCGATCTGGAGTTCTTCCATCAACCGCTTCGCCTTGACCTTTCCCATTCCGGGGAGTGAGGGAAGAACCGATGCGATCTTCATGCCGGCGTACATATCATCTTCGTCGGCCTTGGCCAGTAGCTCGCTGAAGCTGAGCGAGCCCATTTTGAGAAGTTCTTTCGTCTCGGCACGAACCCTACGAACCTCACCGGCCTTTGCCAGCGCCGCCTGGCGTTGTTCCTGCGTCATTTCTGGTGGGGCCATCGCCTATTCCTCCCGATCCAATTGGCTACGAGCGTACACGACCGCATCAGCCTGCAACGATTCATTGATCAATTCGGCAGCTCGACGGGGATCGGCAGCCCTGGTGATCGCCCTTCCGATAACCAGCCAATCGGCGCCTCTTGAAATCGCCTCTTGCGGAGTTGCGACCCGCTTCTGATCGTCGGCATCGATTCCCTGTGGACGGATGCCTGGTGTCACTCGCAGCAGCGACGGGGCCACACTGGCGATGACACCGAGCTCCTTCACCGAGCAAATCACGCCTTCGGCCCCATGGGCGGCGGCCAGCCTGGCAAGGCGCGACGACTGTCTGCCTGGCGTTCCAACCACGCCGGTCATGGAAAGGTCGCTGTCTGTGAGGCTGGTCAGCACAGTGACCGCCAACACCCCGGCCTGGCCGGCTCCGGCCCCTTCTGCCAGGCCCTCGGCGGCCGCTTCCAGCTGGGCAGCCCCACCCGATGCATGGACCGTCACCCAGCGAGCACCTGCCCGGCCGATCTGGCGGGCGGCCCGATGTACCGTGGTTGGAATGTCGTGGAGTTTGGCGTCGACAAAGACCGGCTTTCCGAGGCGTACCAACGCACCTATCGTTCCGGGACCGGGACCCATAAGCAGCTCCAATCCGATCTTGAAGCCGCCGACGGCCGGCTCGAGCGCAGCCGCCAGTCGAACGGCTTCCTCGGCTGAATCGAGGTCAAGGGCCACGAGAATCGGAGACGTCACGCGGCAACTCCAATCAAATCTCGGAGGTCGGAAACCTCGTGTCGTTCACACCATCGTTCGATCTGCCTAAGCACTCTCCTCCCGATCTTGGGCGAACCAAAGTGGGCCGTACCAATCCCGACGGCATGGGCGCCGGCCATGATGAACTCAATGGCATCTTCGCCGGTTTGGACTCCCCCCAAACCAAGGATCGGGATGGTCGGATCCGCCTGGCGCACCTCAAGGACACAACGCATGGCGATCGGCTTGATGGCAACGCCCGAATACCCGCCTATCCCGGCCGATAGCTTCGGTGCCCTCGTTTCGATGTCGATGGCCGCCCCCCAGACCGTGTTGGCGACTGTAACCCAATCGGCGCCGGCTTCGGCAGCCTCTACGGCGATTTCGCCAACATCGATGGCGTTGGGACTCAGTTTGGCGCCAACCGGGATTGTCACGGCCGTTCGTACGGCCCCGATCACCGCAGCCGTGGCGATCGGGTCCAGCGCAAACATGCCTTTCCCCTCCAGGTTGGGGCAGGAAAGATTGACCTCGATGGCGACAATATCTGCCGAAGCCATGGCAGTTGCCACGGTCACGTACT
>CAJQPD010000162.1 GCA_905480085.1 uncultured Acidimicrobiia bacterium | reverse complement strand
CTCGCGGGCAGCACCGGCGATCGAGTCAGCCAGACGATCCTCCGATGCGACGATTCGCATACCCTTGCCGCCGCCGCCGGCAGTGGCTTTCACCAGGACCGGGTAGCCCATCGCAGCTGCTTCTGTGGCAGCCGCTTCCGGGTCTTCGAGGCTGACCAAAATGCTCTTCAAGGTTGGTACCCCGGCAGCCTCCATCGTTCGTTTGGCTGCCAGTTTGTCGCCCATGTCGGCGATCGAAGACGGTGACGGACCAACGAAGATGACCCCGGCATCGGCGCAGTCCGATGCGAACTTGGCATTCTCGGCCAGGAAGCCATAACCGGGGTGGATGGCATCCGATCCGGTGGCCAGGGCCGCCTCTATGATGGCCTCGCCCCGGAGGTACGACTCCGCCGGGGTGTTACCGCCAAGTGCGAAACCCTCGCCTGCCTCGTGTACAAAACAAGCGTCTCTATCGGCGTCTGAAAAGACTGCCACGGTGGCAATACCCATCTCGTGACACGTGCGCATAATCCGGCGGGCGATTTCGCCCCGGTTGGCGATCAGCAGCTTTGAAATCATCGTAGGCCGAGGCTAGCGGGACGGTAGCCAACTGGAGGAGGAGACCGGCCGCCAATCGCGCCCGGTGGAGCCCTATGCGGGAGGGCGGACCTCAAGTCTGGCCTGGATTGTCTCAAGTTCCTCGATGAGAATGAACTCCACCACCTGGACGGTGGGATAGAGAAAGTCAACCGACTCTGCGACGTTGCTCTGCCTCGTGAGCAAGAGCAGCATGTCATCGTTGACCCGGACGGTGGCGGCGGTGGCCGGCAGAGCGTCTTCGCCAACTGTGGTCAAGTCACCGATCGGCAACTGCCCACCGAGGGAGTCGGCTATCGCCGTGGCGGCGTCAAACGGGATCGAGCCTGCGATCGTCAAGGTCTCAGCCTGGGGGGCGGCCATGAGGGAGTAGTACGGGTTGATTTTGGTTCCATCGGGCTGATGGAGTTCGAAATGGATATGGGGGCCGGTTCCCTCGGCATTTCCCGAATCGCCGACCCACCCGATGAGTTGTCCAGCGACCACATGCGTGCCTTCTTCAATACCCGGGGCGAATCCCCAGCCTCTGGCGTCGTCGGTGCCAGGGGTATCGTTGTTCATGTGGATGTAATACGATTTCCAGCCGTCATCGTGGGTGATGCCGAGCGCACAGCAGGTCTTGCGGGTGCCATCGTGAACCCAGTCGATGACACCGTCGGCCGCCGCGACGACCGGCAGCATTTTGTCGGCCATGATGTCGGTTCCCTTGTGGCGGCGACCACCGGATCGAGCGTTTCCCCAGCTGTTGTCGAACTGAACGTCGCCAATAACGGGGAAGACGATGTCGTGTTCGGTGGCCGCGTCGGCCGGAGCCGATGTTGCCGGGATCAGGGTGAGCGCGATGAGGAGCGCAACGAAGATGTGTTTCATGGGGAGTTTCACTCGCGTAGAGGATGGGTTTTTCAACCACTAGTTATCGACGTTCTCGTCTGGGAGCTTGAGGCCGCAGCGAACGTGTGATGGAACCCTATGCAGGTGCGCGAGACAACTTGAAATCGAGTTCGCCCGGACTACATCCGAAAAACGCCGAAAGCGTCCGTTCCCTTGACAGGTCCCGAGTGCACAGCCGAGAGTGCCATTCCGAATGCCTGGCGCGTGTCGCGGGGGTCGATAAGACCATCGTCCTTCACCCGGGCAGTTGAGAAGTAGGCGATCTCCTCGCGGAGGATTTGCTGTCGGATGACGTCCTTTTGGGCTTCCAGTGCTTCCTCGTTGACGTCGAGCCCACGCCGTTCCATGCCGGCCCGTGTGATGATGTCCATGACGCCGGCGAGTTGCTCGGCGCCCATGACCGCCACCTTGTGGTTTGGCCAGCCAAACACGAATCGAGGACGGAAGGCCTTGCCGGCCATGCCGTAGTTGCCAGCCCCGTAAGACGAGCCTGCCATGAGCACGATGTGGGGGACCTCAGAGTTGGCGACTGCATTCACCATCTTGGCGCCGTCTTTGATGATGCCTCGTTGCTCATACTGCTTGCCGACCATGTAGCCGGTCGTGTTGTGAATGAAGATGAGGGGGAGGTCGTATCTATTGCAGAGTTGTATGAACTCCGTGGCCTTTTCGGCTTCCTCAGAAAAGAGGACTCCGGCCTGGTTGGCGAGAACCCCCACCGGGTAACCGTATATGGTTGCCCACCCGGTCAGCAGGGATTGCCCGTACAACTGCTTGTACTCATCGAACTCAGAGCCATCGACAATCCTGGCGAGGATCTCTCGCATATCGAACGGCACCCTCAGGTCCGATGAAACGATGCCGAGGATCTCTTCGGCATCGTAGAGGGGCGGGCGGGTTGATCGTGACGGACCCGGGCCGGCTTTGCGCCAATTGAGGTGGCCGACGATTTCGCGACCGATTCGAATGGCGTCATATTCGTCCTGAGCGAAGTAGTCGCTCAGCCCGGATACCCGCGAATGCATTTCCGCCCCGCCGAGTTCTTCATCGGTTGAAACCTCTCCCGTCGCCATCTTGACGAGCGGCGGCCCTCCGAGGAATACCTTGGCCCGTTCTTTGACCATGACCGCGTAGTCGCACATTCCCGGGACGTATGCTCCGCCAGCTGTTGAGTTCCCAAAGACGAGTGCAATGGTTGGAATGCCTTGCTTCGACATGTTTGTCAGATTGCGAAACCATTTGCCGCCGTTCAGGAACACCTCGCTCTGGTTGGGTAGGTCAGCGCCACCGGATTCGACCAGGTTGACCATCGGTAGCCGGTTCTCAATAGCGATGTCCTGGGCTCGAAGCGACTTGGCGAGCGAGTACGGATTGGAAGCTCCCGCCTGCGTGGTCGGGTCGTGCGCAGACAGAACGCACTCAACTCCATTGATGATGCCAATTCCCGTGACGACGTTGGCCCCGGTCGGGAACTCCGTACCCCAGGCGGCCAATGACGAGAGTTCGAGGAATGGAGAGTCACGATCAATGAGAAGCTCGATCCGTTCGCGGACGAGCAGTTTGTCCCGGCTGCGATGGAGTTCGACGTACTTAGGGCCCCCGCCCGCCCTGGAACGGGCCATTTCGGTCTCGAATTCGAGCAGGATGTCGCGCATGGCAGCCTGATTCGCCAGGTACTGATCCGAGTGTGGGTCGATCTTCGACGTGATCTGCGGCATGGCGGCGAGACTAGTCGGACTACCATCGGCGGTATGGACGACCTGGTCAAGATTGCTCTCTATCTGAGTGACACTGAGGCTGAGATTGCCAGGGCGAAGCTGGAATCAGGGGGTATGGAAGCCTTTGTATTTGTCGAAAACCTTGGCGGGGAGGGCCCCCGCCAGGGACGATTAATGGTTCGTCCCGCCGATGTCACAGAGGCCTGTGAGGTCTTGGAACTTGATCGGCCGGTCGGGCGGTTGAATCCTCTTGTCGACAAATCGGTCGTGATCATCGGGATGGTGCTCCTCATCGCAGCCGTCGCCGGTTTCATATATTTCCTGGCCGATGGTCCCTGGCAGTAGCCCCGGTTCGCGAATAGCTGCTAAACATGCGGGCAATGCGAATTCTGTTTGCCGATTCTTTCCCTGAGCACTTCCGGTCCCAATTTGTCGGGCACACGGTTGACATCCGACCAGATCTCGATGGAGATGGCTTGATCGAGGCGATCGGTTCGTTTGAAGTTCTGGTCGTGCGGTCTACGAAAGTCCCTGTCGAGGTGTTGTCTGCCGGGCGGAACCTCGAACTGGTCATTCGGGCTGGCGCAGGCACCAACACGATCGACGTGCAGGCGGCATCCGAGCGTGGCATTTTCGTTTGCAACGTCCCGGGCAAGAACGCCATTGCGGTGGCGGAACTCGTGATGGGTCTTATTGCCTCAATCGACCGCCGGATCCC
>CAJQPD010000161.1 GCA_905480085.1 uncultured Acidimicrobiia bacterium | reverse complement strand
GTTCAGCGAAGCCATTGCTTCGACCCCTGGCACCATCTCGTCTTGACAATGAGCTACCAACCCGGTTATCACTTGTCTCGTGTCCAAACCCCTCATCATCGTTGAGTCACCCGCGAAAGCCCGAACAATTGCCGGTTTTCTGGGGTCCGACTATGTCGTCACTTCGTCCGTCGGTCACATCCGGGACCTACCGTCTAAGGCAGCAGATATCCCCGCCAAGTACAAGGGCGAGCCGTGGGCACGTCTGGCGGTTGACGTCGATCACGGGTTCGAACCCCTGTATATCGTCTCGAAAGAAAAGCGGGAGACGGTCAAGGAACTGAAGCGGCTCCTCAGTGACGCTTCCGCCCTTTACCTGGCGACTGATGAGGATCGCGAAGGGGAAGCCATCGCCTGGCACCTGGCCGAAGTCCTCAAGCCCACCGTGCCAATCCAGAGGATGGTCTTCCATGAGATCACTCCGGCAGCGATCCAGGCAGCCATCGACAACCCTCGCCAGATAAACGACAAACTCGTCGACGCCCAGGAAGCTCGTCGGGTCCTCGACCGCCTCTATGGCTACGAGGTTTCGCCAGTCCTGTGGCGCAAGGTCAAACCAAAACTGTCGGCTGGTCGAGTCCAGTCGGTCGCCACAAGAATTGTCGTCGAACGCGAACGCGAGCGGATCGCATTCCGGGGGGCGGGCTACTGGGACGTTGAGGGCGAATTTTCGAAAGAAGAGAGCTTCGGAGCCAAACTCGTCTCCATCGACCAGACGCGGGTGGCCTCCGGGAAGGATTTTTCTTCGCTTGGCGAAGTCACCCGGAAAGACGTTGTCGTACTGTCCGAGTCCGACGCCAACGAGCTCGTCTCGGTGTTGGCCGGAACCCTGATGACCGTTCGTTCGGTCGAGGCCAAGCCGTATACCCGCAAGCCATACGCCCCGTTCCGCACCTCAACTCTTCAACAGGAAGCCGGCCACAAACTGCGCTTCTCGTCAGCCAGGACCATGTCGGCGGCTCAAAGACTTTACGAAAACGGGTTCATCACCTACATGCGCACCGACTCGACCTCTCTGTCCGAGACGGCGGTCGCCGCGGCCCGGGCTCAAATCCTGGAAATGTACGGAGCCGATAACGTGCCTGACAAGCCCCGCGAATATTCAAAGAAGGTCAAGGGAGCCCAGGAAGCCCACGAAGCGATCCGTCCGGCCGGCGACGCCTTCAAGACTCCAGACGTCGTTTCCGCCCAGGTCAATGACGACGAAGCCAAACTCTACGAACTCATCTGGAAACGAACGATCGCCTCGCAGATGAAAGACGCCCGCGGCGAGAGCGTGCAAGTCCGGTTGGGGACTACCGCCACCGATGGGCGTGATGTGGAGTTTGCGACCTCTGGAAAAGTCATTCACTTCCCGGGATTCTTGCGTGCCTACGTCGAAGGATCGGACGATCCAGACGCCGAGCTTGATGACCAGGAACGGCCATTGCCGAACCTCGTCGAAGGCGACGACGTGGACGTCAACTCGCTTGAGGCCAAAGGCCATGAGACAAAACCTCCCGCTCGTTATACGGAAGCCTCGTTGGTCCGGCGCCTTGAGGAACTCGGCGTCGGCCGACCCTCCACCTACGCCTCGATCATGTCCACGATCCAAAATCGCGGGTACGTATGGAAGAAAGGTTCGGCGCTCGTTCCGTCGTTCACTGCCTTTGCCACCGTCGGCCTGCTAGAGGATCACTTTCCGACCCTCGTTGATTACGCATTCACCGCCAAGATGGAATCGGATCTCGACGAAATCTCGACCGGCAGCGAGGACCCGAAGCCGTGGCTCCACAACTTCTACTTTGGAGATAACGGGCTAAAAGCCTCCGTTGCCGAGGACCGCCTCGAGCAAATCGACCCGCGCGTTGTCAATTCGTTCACCGTCGGCACGGACGATCTTGGTCGGGAGATTCTCGCCAGGGTCGGACAATACGGCCCGTACCTCCAGCGCGGCGAAGATCGGGCGTCACTTCCAGACGAACTGCCACCTGACGAGTTGTCCGTCGAACGAGCCACCGAACTGCTCGACGCACCCTCGGGAGACAAGATCCTCGGAACCGATCCCGAGTCAGGACTCACCGTTCTCGCCAGGGCCGGTCGGTACGGCCCATACATCCAGTTGGGTGAGATCGAAGAAGGCTCTAAAAAGAAGCCCAAGACGGCCTCCTTGTTCAAGACCATGACCCTCGATGACGTCACCCTCGATCAGGCCATTGAGCTTCTCAAGATTCCCCGCGTCGTCGGAATCGATCCCGAGGATGACCAGGAGATCCAGGCCCTCAACGGTCGGTATGGACCGTACGTCAAGAAGGGTACCGACAGTCGCACGATCGAGTCGGAGGATCAGCTCTTGACGATCACTCTTGACGAGGCGGTCGCGATCTTCAAAGAACCGAAGCGCCGTCGAGGCCAGCAGGCTGCCCCTCCCCTGAAGGAACTCGGCGACGACCCGGTGTCTGGCAAGCCCGTCGTTCTGAAAAATGGACGGTTCGGTCCGTACGTAACCGATGGAATCACGAATGGGTCGCTCCGCAAGGACGACGACCCCGAAACCATCACTCAGGAAAGAGCCTTCGAGCTGCTCCAGATGCGTCGCGACCGCGGCTAGTTCGCATACGAATCGATCGGCTGCGCAAACCTCAACCGATCGATCAGGTTTCCCAAACCGACCGTAACGTTTCCACTCCGAAATCCGTCTCCCCGGTAGAACATTCCCTCTACTGTGGAGGACGGGACACGTGTGGCTACACAAACCACGATTGAAGAGTTTTACCGGGACCATTCGATGGCGGTCTACGCCTTCCTGGTTTCGTTATGCCGTGATCGGGTCTGGGCGGAGGATCTGATGCAGGACACCTTTGTCAAAGCCAGCCGATCAATGATCGGCTACCGGGGCGGCAACCCCCGCTCCTGGCTATTCACCATCGCTCGATCAGTTTTCATCGACGACGTGCGCCGCAAGCGTCCTACCCCGATCGATACGATCGACGAAGCCGGCGTGTCCGATCCCGACGTCGCCGAAGTCGACGCCATCGAAGCTGCTCTCGCCAAGCTCCCCGAGCGCCAGCGCACCGCGCTCTTGTTGTGCGATCGGGCCGATCTCAGTTACGCCGACGTTGCCGATGCCATGAGCATCACCCCGGCGGCCGCCAAAGTCCTCATTCACCGGGCACGGATCTCGTTCCGTTCCCACTACACGGAGACGAGCGCATGACGCACTCAGAAATCCAGGATCTACTCGAAGCCTATGTGGACGACGCACTCGATCGTCCCACTCGAAAGCTCGTTGAATCGCACATCGCGGGATGTGCGGAATGTCAGGCCATTCTCGATGACGTAGCCGCGGTCGATCTCAGTGGTCTGACTGGCGGTGTCGTCGACGAGAAGCTGCTCAGGCGCTCGGTGCGCAAAGCCATGCGCCGGACCATCGCCGACGCGGTGCTCGTACTGGTCGCCGGCTTCATCGTCGTCTGGTTCATCTGTGCCGCCCTCCTTCAACCGCTGGTGGTCAACCGATCAGGGCGCGCCGCCAGCGCGGCCCGCGCCACGATCGACATGGCGATCATGCTCAACCCGGGAGTGACGATCACCGATGTCCAGATCGACTCCAATTGGCTCTCTCGCTTGGTCACCGCCGAAGTCGCCATGTCGGTGGGAGCCTCGAGCGAACCGGCCGGCACGGTCACGAGCAGGATCGGTGCGTTCAGGTTCGGTGGTGAGGCAGGCAATAGCTTCTTCCCGTACGTCAATAGCGACAGCACAACCACCATCGACTCTGCCGGACTGATGCGTCTGGGCGACGCCACCGTCGCCACCGTTCAACTCTGGTTCGACGAACCCATTTCACTGGCCAAAGCTCAGCAGTTTGCCGATTCGCCAGCCACTGACGTCCGGGTTATCTGGGCAGGGTTTCCAACCTCGGACGGATGGTCGGACCCTGGAAAGGCGGATGGTCTGGGCATGGGAACCCTCGGCTATGCAACCTGCGGAACCAGTTTCCCGGAGGAAGACTTTTTCGGAGCAACATCTGCAAGCTTCTCCGGCAATGGTATGAATGAACCAGCTTCGATCCAGGGTGCCCTTGATCAGGTTCGGCGCAGCCTGGTCAATCTTGAGGCGAGTCCGGCGGTCTCCGATGTCGCCACGTTCGGCCCGAACGGTTCCGGACAAGTTCGGGCCGCGGCCGAGCATCTGGCCAGCGATGACCCGGGGGTTATCAGCCTGGTCGTCACTGGCCCATCGGTGGAACTCGCAGGCTTTCTCAATGAAGCCGGCGTTCCCTTCGCGGCAGTTCTTGGCGCCGATTTCTACAACTGGTCTACTCCGATCTGTGGGAGGTAACTGAACATGAACGTTTTTGAAACCATCAAACGAAACCGCCGGATCGTGATGATCGGCGCCGGCGCCGTCTACCTCATCACCGCCGTCGCCCTCGTCGCCGGTATCAACTCGGGAGGCATCGGTGTCTACCAGGCGATCGCCCTGGCCGTGGCCTTTACCCTGCCTGCGACACTGGCCCTGCTGTCGCTAAACCAGCGCCCGTCACTATTAACGGTGGCATGGATGGCCGCTCTCGTGAACGCATTCGTCGTGATCGAGCTAAGTCCGGTGTGGATCGCCATCGCGGTGGCCTGGGGGTTCGCAGGTTGCAACCGCCCGCGGCCCGCCATCGAAGCCCGCTGGATGACCTGGGGCCGACCGCTGCTGGCCCTGATGGTGGCAGTACCGGTCTTCACCCTGTTCATGCATCTCGACCCGGTATGCACCACAACCTACGCCGATGGTCACA
>CAJQPD010000160.1 GCA_905480085.1 uncultured Acidimicrobiia bacterium | reverse complement strand
CCGGGGCGGGTACGCGACCGGTTGGCCGGCTGGCGGATCCCAGGGCACCTCGGCCACGGGCACCGACGGCCAGTCGACTTGCACCGGGACGACGACCTCGGCGACTGCGGCAGCGACCGCAACGGGTGAGTCGATAGTGGTGCTGGTCACCGCCGGTGTGGCACCGGCCGACGCGCACGCTGACAAGGCAATCATTCCCAGAAATATGACAGATGCCCGGCGCATGGGTTAAACGGTACTCCGCCCGGCGGGCAAACTCCGCTTTCCAGGCCTGGCCGCCTAGCCGGGGTACCGCCGGAGCAGGTCGAGCATGGCCTCGCAGCCGTGATGCAATGCCTCGACGGGGATGCGTTCGTCGGCGGCGTGGACGGTGCTTTGAAAAACGAAGTCATCGGGAAGCCGCATGGGAAGAAAACCGTAATGTTGGATACCGAGCTGGTTGAACCAGCGGCCGTCCGTCACAGCAGGGAGCAAAAAAGGAACCGGCACACCGTCGGAGTCGCGCTCCGTGACGATGGCCGCCAGTAGGTCGAACAGGCCGAGGTCGGGTTCGGCCAGGGCCGATAGCGACTCGGCGGTGTAACGCACCTCGACGTGTTTGCCGACCAGGTGTTGTAGTTCGGCGGCGAACTGCTCTGCCGTGATCCCGGGGAGCATCCGTCCGTCGAGTTGGAGCGTGACTTCTGACGGAATCACGTTGTCCTTTTCGCCGCCGGCGACAATGGTGGGACTGACGGTATTTCGTAATACTGGCTCGAGGACTCCGAGCTGTGACCGAAGGGCAGCCAGGGTTGCTCCGGCGGTTCGCTCATTGAGCAGCGCTTTTAGTGCACGTTGAGCCGAGCCGGTCGTGTGGCCAATCATGGTCTCGAGCATCACTCGATTGGCGTCGACAATGTGCACGGGAAGTCGCTTTTTATCGATCCGGCTGAGCGTGCGACCGAGCAGGGCCATGGCGCCTCCTTGAACTGGCAAGGACCCATGCCCACCCTGGCCGCGCATCGTCAGGGTGAATTTCACGCCGACCCGTTCGGCGATCTGGATTGGGTAGAAGCGCACGCCTGCCACGGTTAGCGGAAACGCCCCGAACTCGCCGATGGCATATTTCACGCCGGCAAACAGGTCTGGCCGTTCTTCGACAAGGAACTTGGCTCCCACCGTCCCTCCAGCTTCTTCATCTGCCAGGATCGCCAGGATGATGTCCCCGGCTGGTGACTGACCTGACGCCGCCAGGTTGACCATGGCGTCGATCATCATGACCGCTCCGCCCTTCATGTCGAGGGCACCCCGCCCCCAGACGTAGCCGTCGATGATTTCGCCGCCAAACGGGTCGTGACTCCAGGGCTGGTGGGTGGTTGGCACAACGTCGATGTGGGCGTGCAGGAGGAGTGGTGGCGCTTCACCTCGCCCGGGAATTCGGGCGATCAGGTTGGGTCGGGTGGCCTCATGGGCGACGACTCTGGTTTCGATGCCGGCTGCCTCCAGGACCCGGTCGATGTGCCGTACCGCGTCGTGTTCGTTGCCGGGAGGGTTGGTCGTGTCGTAGCGAATGAGTTCCTGGAGCAGGGCTACCGGATCGGTCATGCGGGAACCTCGACCTCGTCGCCGAGTTGGGCGAACATGCGCAATACCTTGACGATGAGGGGAATCAAGATCACATTGGCGATGGCGAGGAACCGCAAGACGCCAACGATTCCGTAGGCATCGGTGAAGCCGACAGCCGTTTCGCCAAGCCCGAGACCGATGTTCGACATGACACCGAGAATGGCGAACATCGATCCGGCGATCCGCAGGTCGGTGATATCCATGGCGAACGTGGCATAGGTCGTCCACTGAAGCCCGACTGCAATGCCCCAAACAGCGGCAAAACCGACGATGGCGTTGGCGGTTCCGAGCGATGAGATGATCAGGCCTCCGCCTGACACGGCGGCCAAGGTGATGAAGGCGGCGTTGCGGTGGCCGAGTTTTCGGACGATGGTGGCCACGCCCCAGGCACCGACGACCATCCCGACTCCTTTGAGGGTTCCATAGGTTCCGATAACGGCGCCCGAGGCGTTGAACTGTTCAGACAGGTAGTAGGTCACGAGTCCGTCAATGCCCTGGAACACGGTCCATCCGCCGATGAGGAATAACCCGAACAGCATGTAACGCGGCTCTTTCAGGAAACGGAAGGCAGTCCAATCGAAAGTCTGGTCGGGCAATCGGGTGGATGATTCGTGGACCCGTCCCACCTGCCACAGGGGGATGAGTAGCAACGCCCCGATGACCAGGAAGATGGGTTGATAACCAACCCGGTCGACCATGAACCCGAAAACCGCGGACAGGGCGATGAGCCCGATCGCTCGTCCGCCGGTCATGTAGGCCTGCACCACCGAATGATCCTCTGGCTTCATGACGTCAACCGCGTAGGCATCGGCTGTTGTGTCGAATAGCGCCATCATGAACGTTGCCGACAGCACGGCGGTAGCGAGGATTCCGAAGTTGGTCGAGGGGTCGACGAAATAGGCACCAAAGAAAGCCAATGCCGTGCCGACGAGACCAATGACCATGTATGGGACGCGGTACCCGCGTCCGAACAGGCTGTACCGGTCCGAGATGATGCCGTAGATGAACTTCAGGATGAAGGGGAGAATGGCGAGGCTGGCCACCAACGCGATGCTTTTGGTGTCGATGCCTTCGGAAGCCATGTGGGGTTTGAAGAAGTTCAGCTGATACGCCTGAATGACCCCCTGGACGAAGTAGAGCATCGTGAACATGCGCAGCAGTTGTTGGCGACTCAGCTGGTTTGTCAAAGCCCTGTGACAATAGTGAAACCGACCCGGGTCTGCCCACAGGTCGCGGTGAAACTGTCGAGCTATGGGTTGAGGGCGAGTAGGCCGGTTGTGGCCATGGCGGTGCTGCTTGAAATGACCACCGTGGCTCTGATGGTCATCTGATACCCGGCCGGCTCCGAGATGAACGTGATGTCGAGTTGATGGGTGCCGGTCCAGGTGTTGGGGAACTGGAATGTCACGACCTTCTCGGCGACGTCGTTTTCGATGACCACGGGCTTGACGACAACACCGAGTCTTGTTCCGTTCAGTTTGGCTTCGGTCCGCACCTGGCTACTCATGAAATTGTTCCGGTCGACGGTTCCCACCTGAGACCACGGTCCGGTCAGAAAACCTTCATCGAAGTAGAAGAATTGACCCTGGGCGATCGTGATGGTCGTCAAGCACGTGGTACCGCCTGCGAACGTACATCCATCGTCGGCGGCAGCCTCGGCAATGGCGAGGTCGATTCCGTTCGTGGTCGCGCCTCTGGCCGGCACTGGCAGCCTCACATAGCGCAGTCCCCGTGTAAGAAATGCGGCCATCTGGCCCCTGGTGACCGGGCTACTCGGGCAGAAGGTGTTGGTGTTTCCGCATCCTTTGGTGATGCCGGCGGTGGCGAGTTTCTCGATGTCGTTTTCGAAGATCGAACCGTCGTCGTCGGTGAAGTTGATGGCGGGATCTTGGGCCGTGAGCTTCAGCGCCCGGACGAGGAAGGCCGCCATTTCCGCACGGGTTACCGCCCGGTCGGGGCAGAAGGTGTTGGTGTTTCCGCATCCTTTGGTGATGCCGGCGGTGGCGAGTTTCTCGATGTCGTTTTCGAAGATTGAATTGTTGTCATCGGTGAAGTTGATGGCGGGGTCTTGGGCAGTTAGTCCGAGCGCCCGGACGAGGAAGGCCGCCATCTGTCCCCGGGTAACCGAACTGGCCGGACAGAATGACGTATGTTGTGAGTTACAGCCTTTGGTAACCCCGACGGCGGCGATTGCCTCAATGTCGGGTTCAAAGATGTTGCCGTCATCATCGACGAACGTCCCACCGGGTGGAATCGTCGCAGCACTCGCCGGAGCTGCGAGTAGTCCCAGAATGAGAAAAGCGAGGATGAGTCGACGCATCGGGTCCCTGACGTTGCTGGGGAAAATCTACACGACTGGGGTAATTGTGGCGTCTAGGCCCAGTGGTTGGAGAGCAGATCCAGAACGTACGACCATGCTTCTGTGAAGTACGCCAGGTAGTCATCCCAATCGGTGCCGGTCAGAAAGCCGGTATGTACGAGGCGGACCCGGGTGCCTTCATCGGTGGGACGAAACGTGATTGCCACCCAGGTGTTCGATGAGCGCAACGGGAGGGTTGGGGGAGCGTTCCAGGTAAAAGACAACAGCTCGCCCGGAACATATGACAGGATCCTGCAGCCTTCTGACCCGCGTAATCCCGCCGGTAGGCTCATTGTCATCATTAGCTCGAATGGTCCGCCGATTCGCAGCTCGATATTGGCATCGGGGACCGGCCACCATCTCTGAAGGGCTTCCTTTGACGTCCAGGCTTGCCAGACCTCCAGGG
>CAJQPD010000159.1 GCA_905480085.1 uncultured Acidimicrobiia bacterium | reverse complement strand
GTTCGTCATCGTTGACCTTGTCGACTTTGAGCAGGGCGAAGAAACGTTCCCGTTCCTTCGGCGATCTGATCTCGCCTTGCACACGATCACCCGTCTGCAGTGCAAATCGGCGGATCTGCGACGGAGATATGTAGATATCTTCGGCACACGGGAGGTAGTTGTAATAGGGCGAACGGAGGAAGCCGAAGCCATCAGGCAGTATCTCGAGCACGCCCTCCCCGTATATGATTCCACCGAACTGGGCGTTGGCTTTGAGCTTGCCCCAAATCGATGGCGGAACATGGATTCCCTCCAGTCCAGCCAGGCTCCGCAAAGCCATGACGGCAAACTCACGAGTAATGATGATGCCCGCAATCCAGATCGAGGCTCGATCAACGGCGATGAGTGCGAGAAAGGTTCCCATCACGAGCATCTTGTCGGCGGTCGAATCAAGAAACGCCCCCAACGTCGTCAGCTGACCCATCCGTCTGGCGAGATACCCGTCAAGGAAATCAGTGATGGCCGCGACGACAAAGAGCACCGCTGCCCAGACAGGCACATCTCTCATGATCAGGCCCATCACGACAGGCACGAGCACCATTCGCAGGATCGCAAGTTGATCGGACACAGAAACTCGCATGAGCATCGATAGTAATGCGCCGGCCGGCCGACCCGATCCCCAGGGCCTGATTTGGCCTATCGCGCGATCGCAGTAGCGTTTACCTCATGCCAAAGCTGTGGACCCGTCACGACCATCTCGTCGCCATGTCCGAAACCGACGAACTCGACGTTCTCATCATCGGAGGAGGAGTCACCGGAACAGGCGCCGCCCTTGATGCGGGCACTCGCGGGCTGCGAGTTGGCCTCGTAGAACTATCCGACTTCGCTTCAGGGACCTCAAGCCGTTCCACGAAACTGTTGCATGGGGGGATTCGCTACCTCCCCCACTTCGAGTTCGGTCTGGTTCAGGAGGGACTGGCCGAGCAGAAAATCCTGGCGAGGAACGCCGACTTTCTCTATGACCCGCTGGAGTTTCTCATCCCGATGTACCGCGGTCGCCGTTTGGCCGATCTGCCGTCCTGGGCCTCGGCGCCCCGATTCGCTCCCCTGGCAATGCAAATGGGTCTTTTTCTGTATGACACGCTGGGGCGACGTCCGCGAGGATCCCATCGGGCAGTCTCGCGAGACGAGTTACTTGAGTTCGTCCCGAACCTGTTGCCGGAGGGTCTCAACGGTGGCTTCGGATACATGGATGCCCAGACCGATGACTCCCGGCTCGTACTTAGCGTTCTGAAAACTGCCGTCGAGCGATACGACACGCTCGCCGTGAATCACCTGACCGCTACCCGGGTGACCCGGGAGGGACCGATTTTCAGGGTGCATCTTGAGGACCAGCTCGGCGACGCCAGCTTTTCGGTGAAAGCCCGAGCGGTTATTGCGGCGACCGGTGCGCTCAGACCACCCCCTTCAACCCGAGGAGAATCGGCCCCGGTCCGATTGTCGGCAGGAGCTCATCTCATCATCGACAAATCCGATCTTGGGATCGGAGACCAGGCCCTGCTGCTACCCGAGACCGACGACGGACGGGTGATGTTCGTTGTCCCATGGCTTGACACTGCCATGGTTGGAACCACCGACACGGCCTATACCGACGACCCCGCCCATCCCCGAGCGACCGATGACGATGTGGAATACCTCATTCGTCATCTTCGAATGTACCTCGACATCGGCGACATAGAACCTATCTCTGCATTTTCGGGCCTGCGAGCCCTCATGGACGGGGATGGCTCAACGGCAGAAGCCTCGCGGGGCCATGAGATCATCACGATTGAACCAGGCTACCTCCAGGTGGCCGGAGGAAAGCTGACCACCTACCGGAGGATCGCTGAAGAAACAGTCGATGCCGCCGCCAAGTTTCTCAAGGTCGGTGCACCGTCACGGACCAACGTCGAACTTCTGGTAGGAGCGGCCGCCGGCCAGCACGCCGAGAGGCTGCTCGGTGACGATCTGCGGGCCATCGGAGTCGACGCCGGCCATGCCAAGAATCTCTTACGACGATACGGAACGCAAGCCCAGAATGTCGTCAGTGCCATAACCTCGGCCGAGCACCTGCGGGTACCCCTTTCCGACGGTACGACCCTCCTCGGGGAGGTGGCATACGCGGCCACGTACGAGGGGGCGGCAAGCATCGCTGACTTCGCACTTCGCCGAACTCACGCTGCCTGGTTCTCCCGCAATCACGCCCGGGTCGACGCCAAACTGATCGCCGATGAACTGAGTACCTCACTCGGGTGGTCCGACAACGAGACCGCGCTTCAGCTCGACCGATTCGAGGCTGAGTTGAGTGCCGAAGGGCTCTGAGCGCCAGACCGGCTAGACCCAATCGAAGCTGCGGGTCACGGCCTTCTTCCATTTCGCATATTCCGACCGACGGCGAGCCGCGTCCATGTTCGGCTCCCACCGCTGCGAGATCGACCAGTTGTCCCGGAGCTCGTCAAAGCTCGCCCAAAAACCAACCGCCAGTCCGGCCGCGTACGCCGCCCCGAGCGCCGTCGTTTCCGCTACTGCCGGCCTGACGACCGGCACATCAAGCAGGTCGGCCTGGAACTGCATGAGCAACTGGTTGGCCACCATGCCTCCGTCGACTTTCAGGGCTGCCAGGGCAACCCCCGAATCAATGTACATCGCATCGAGCACCTCTTTGGTTTGGAAGGCAACTGCTTCCAGGGTTGCTCTGGCGATATGGCCCTTGTTGGCGTAGCGGGTCAGACCTACGATCACTCCCCTGGCGTCGTCTCGCCAATAGGGAGCGAAGAGCCCATTGAAGGCCGGGACGATGAACACCCCACCGTTGTCAGCGACGGACCCGGCCAATGCTTCGATCGCTTCGGCGCTGTCGATGATTCCCAGATTGTCACGCAGCCATTGCACCAGGGCACCGGCCATGGCGATCGAACCTTCCAGGGCATAGATCGGTGGTTGGCCCTCGACCTGATAGGCCACGGTGGTGAGCAAGCCGGCCTTCGATGGCACTGCTTCGAGTCCCGTGTTCATAAGCATGAAGCATCCGGTGCCATAGGTGTTCTTTGCTTCTCCAGGCGCGAAACAGGTTTGGCCGAACAGGGCCGCCTGTTGATCACCGAGGATTCCCGCAATGGGGACCCCCGCCAAAGCCCCCTTTGCTTCTCCATAGACCTCTACCGACGACCGGATCTCCGGTAGCACTGCCTCAGGCACACCCACGGCAGCGAGCAGTTCGGCGTCCCATTGGAGGGTCGCCAGGTCCATCAGTAAGGTCCGACTGGCGTTCGTGACGTCCGTTATATGCAGACCGCCACGAGAACCTCCGGTCAAATTCCATACCACCCAGGAGTCCATGGTTCCGAAGGCGATCTCTCCCGCCTCGGCACGAGCCCGGAGCCCGGGAGTGTCGTCGAGCAACCAGGCGATCTTGGGGCCGGCAAAGTACGTTGCCAACGGCAGGCCGGTCTTGGCTCGGAACCGGTCCTGCCCGAAGTCTGTGCCGAGCCGGCCGCACAGGTCGGCAGTGCGAACATCTTGCCAGACCACCGCGTTGCCTATCGGCCTCCCAGAGGCCCGGTCCCAGAGCATCGTGGTTTCCCGTTGATTCGTAATTCCGACACCGGCCACATCAGCCGGGCGGGCGGAGGCCTTTGCCATCGTTTCAGCGATAACCTCGTCGACCCTGAGCAGGATCTCGTCCGGATCATGTTCAACCCACCCGGCCCTCGGAAAGATTTGCTCATGTTCCTTCTGCGCAGAGGCGACGATCTCGCCTGCTCGATCGAAGAGGATAAAACGGGTGGAGGTCGTCCCTTGATCCAGGGCGCCAATGTATTTCATGCTTGGGGAGACTACAAGGCCGAGTCTGGCGGACGCCGCTCGCCGGCCATCTGAACGGCGCTAGACGGATCCGTAAGAAACCGCTCAACCACATCGGCGGCGTCGCGCACAAGCAGGTCGATCTCAGGCCGCTCCGCCTTCGAGAATGGCTTGAGAACAAAGGCGGCCGGATCCATTCGCCCCGGTGGTCTGCCGACGCCGAGCTTCAAACGCCAGAACCCCTGGCTACCGACGGCCGACGCCACCGACTTCACACCATTGTGCCCGCCCGCTCCGCTGCTCTTGACAAGCCGGAGTTTTGCATAGGGCAGGTCAATGTCGTCATGACATACGAGAAGGTCATCGAGCGATGCCTTGAAATATTTGAGAACGGCGCCAACTGGCTGACCGGACAGGTTCATATTGGCGTTGGGAAGAACCAGAATCACCGGTTCGCTTGCCACCGAACCCCGGGCCACCATGGACCGAACCCGCAACGGGCCCCGTTTGAAGGGAAGATCCCAACGGCGCGCCAGCTCGTCAACGACCTCGGCCCCTACGTTGTGGCGAGTGCCGATGTACTGCGATTCAGGATTGTGAAGGCCAACGATCACATTCATCGCAGACCCGGCCCACCCGGAGCGGGGCTATTCGCCGCCTTCGTCCGAGCTCTCCTCGGAATCTTCTTCGGCGGACTCATCCGTCGGTTCGCCCTCTTCACCAGCCTCAGCCGCATCACCTTCGGCGAGCACTGCGGCAGGCAGCGACACCGTGACGATCGGAGTGTCTTCGTCGTCAAGGTACCTGACTCCCTCGATCTGAGGAAGGTCGGCAACGGTGATCAGGTCGTGAATTTCGAGATGGCTGATATCGACGTCGATGTGACTCGGGATAGCAGTAGGGAGAGCCTCGATCTCGAGCGTGACCCGCATGGTCTCGATGATCCCGCCATCGTTTTTGACGCCAAGCGGTTCCCCGATGAACTCGAGTCCGACCTCAGCCGTGACAAGTTCATCAAGCGAGATCTGCAGAAAGTCAACGTGATTGATGAACGGCTTGGTCGGGTTCTTGACAACCTCTCTGGCCAACGTTGTGAACGTACCGTGGCCATCGACATCAAGGGCAATGATGGCGTTTTCTCCACCATCTCCCTTGATGATGGCGGCGAATTCACGATGGTTGACCGAGATCGGAAGCGGTTCGATGCCGTGACCGTACAGAACGGCCGGAACGGAGCCTGCCCGACGTAAACGGCGGGACGCTCGGCTGCCTTGTTCGCGGCCGGCTTCGGCGCGTAACGTTACTTCCATGACCAGACTCCTGATGAGGTGTTGCGGGGAACTGACATTATGCCCAGATCCGACCCGATCGGCAAAGTCGATTCACAATCGACACGACTGATCTAACGGCTAACGCTCGGGAACGGTCGCTTTCACCCACTCGACCATCTCGCTCAAGGGTGATCCTGGCGTAAAAATCCTCGCCAGCCCCGATTCCATGAGGGTCACTATGTCAGCGGGCGGGACTATCCCACCTCCGAAAACGATGACATCATCAACCCCGGCCATACGTAGTTCGTCCATGACCATTGGAAACAACGTCGCGTGAGCACCCGACAACGTCGACAGGCCGATCGCATCGACGTCTTCTTCCAATGCCATGGCCACAATCTGTTGGGGAGTGCGATGCAGTCCTGAATAGATCACTTCGAAGCCGGCATCGCGTAGGGCTCTGGCGACGACCTTGGCCCCTCGATCGTGACCGTCGAGGCCGGGTTTGGCAATGAGGATCCGGCGCGGCATAGAGCGCAAGTCTACCGAGGGAACCGGCGACGTAGGCTCCCGGCCCGCAGGGCCTCAGCTGGTTGAGGCTCCCAGCCTGCCTCAAGCATCTTTGCGAATGGGGGCCCAGGCCAGCAATAGACGTTTTACGCCTTCGCGCTCGAATCGCACGTCGGCTTCGGCCCGGTCGCCCACCCCGCGAATATCCATGACCAATCCGGCACCCCATTTGTCGTGGCGCACCCGATCGCCTATCGATATTTCGGAGGCGTCGACGGTTTGGCGCGGTTTCTCGGCCTTGCGAGGCATCCGGCGCTCGGCCCGTTCGTACAGATGTTCCGGGATCTCTTTGAGGAACCTTGACGGTGGGTTGTAGTTGGTTTGCCCGAACAGCATCCGACTGACGGAATGGGTCAAGAACAGTCGATCCATGGCCCGGGTTATCCCCACATAGGCCAGCCGTCGTTCCTCCTCGAGCTCAGCAGGATCTCCCAGGCTCCGGATATGAGGGAACACCCCGTCCTCCATGCCTGCCACGAACACGACGGGGAACTCGAGGCCCTTGGCGTTGTGCAATGTCATGAGGGTAACGGCCCCGGATCCGTCCTCAAGGTCGTCGACGTCTGCAACAAGTGACACGGCTTCGAGATAGGACTGAAGCTGGGCCAGACCGTCCAAATCATCCCACTCCAATTCATCGACGAGGGACCCTTCCATACTGGAGACGAAGTCTTCAATGCCCGACTGCAACTCCCGCAGGTTTTCGGCGCGTCCGAGAGCTTCGACCGTCCGCTCGGCCTCGACTTCGTCCAGGTACCCGGTATCAACCAGCACCGAGTCGAGAGCGGCCCGGGGACCTCCGATCGATGCCTTGGCGATGAGGGCATCGAGGAGCAACAAGAAGTCCTTGATTCGCCCCAGTGCTCGAGCATTCAATTGGGGCACATTGTCGACTTGCCTAAGAGCCGCATAGAAACTCAGCCCATTGGCTTGGGCGTAGCGGTCGACGTGTCCAACCGAGGTACTCCCGATCGAACGTTTGGGAACATTGATGATCCTTTTGACCGCCACCTGGTCGTCGGGGTTCACCAGGACCCGTAGATAGGCCAACGCGTCCTTGACTTCCCGGCGCTCGTAAAACTTCAGGCCTCCGACGACGTTGTACGGGATTCCATAGCGGACGAAGACATCCTCGATCACCCGTGACTGGGCGTTGGTTCGATAGAAGATTGCCATGTCGTCGAGCGAGATTCCCTCCTTCTCAAACCCGGAGATCTGGTCGGCGATGAAGGAGCTTTCTGCATGCTCGTCATCCCCCTGGAACAGGGTGATCTTCTCGCCAAGGCCGCGGTCGGTCCACAAGCGCTTTGGCTTGCGCTGGGGGTTGTTCGAAATCACCGCGTTGGCCGCATCGAGAACCGTCTCTGTCGAGCGATAATTCTGCTCGAGAACCACCACCCGGGCATCCGGGTAGTCATTCTCAAAGTCGAGAATGTTGCGCATATCTGCGCCCCGAAACCGATAGACACTCTGATCGGCGTCCCCAACCACACAGATGTTCCGGTGATAGGCGGCCAACTGGGTGACGAGCCGATACTGGGCCAGGTTCGTGTCCTGGTACTCGTCCACCAGGATGTACGAAAAGCGCTTCTGATACTCCTCAAGTACGTCAGGGAACGCACCAAACAACTCAACGGTAAGCATCAGCAAATCGTCAAAATCCATGGCGGAGGCTTCCAGGAGGCGCTGTTGATACAGCCGATAGATATCCGATATCGTCTCGTGATAGAAACCCGAGTCCTGCGACTGGAACGTCTCGTAGTCGATCAGCTCGTTCTTGGCGTTCGATATCACCGCCCGAATATTGCGAGCCGGAAACCGTTTCGAGTCCAGATCGAGATCAGAGATACACATCTGGATGAGGCGAAGCGAATCTGCCGAATCGTAGATCGAGAATTGCGATCGGTAGCCGAACCGGTGGGCTTCCCTTCGCAAAATTCGGACACACGCCGAGTGGAAGGTCGATACCCACATGGCGCGTACGGCTCCGCCGACCAGATCCCCGACCCGCTCTTTCATTTCGTTGGCGGCTTTGTTGGTGAACGTGATTGCCAGAATTCCTGACGGTGCGACACCAAGATCGCGCACCAGATGGGCAATGCGATAGGTAAGAACCCTGGTCTTACCGGATCCGGCACCGGCGATCACAAGCACCGGACCGTCGACGGCAGCTACTGCCTCGCGCTGGACCGGATTGAGGTCATCGAAAAGGTCGGATTCGGCTGGATCAGAGAGGTCAGAGAACAACACGTGACCGCCGATGGTAATCGCTCCGGACGACAGGAATCACATACGGGTGATTTACACCCTGGCGACAGCGGAAACCCGGTCGTCGGCCGAGGTAGTCCGGAGAGTGAAACAGAACCGGGCACCAACGGGGAACCGGGCCTCGTACCAGACATCACCGCCCATGGCTCTCGCCAGATTACGGGCAATTGGCAGACCCAAACCGATCCCCTGGTTGGCTCGACTGTCGCCTTTGGAAACCTGTTCAAAGTGCCGGAAGATCAGTTCCTGCTCCTGCTCTTTCACGCCCTGGCCATTGTCGGAGATCACGACCATAAAGAGCTCGCCGACGTGGGCGCCCTCGATCAAGACTTGATCCCCACCATACTTTCTGGCGTTCTCAAGAAGATTCCGGAGGACTTGCCCGACCCGCCGCCGGTCGGCAAATACCATCGCCCCACCAGGAATGGTCGTCTGCGCCTCAGTGTCAGAGTCCCGGAAGGTGAGCGTTGCCAGCTCATGGGCAAGAAGCGAGACGTCGAGGAGCTCAGGTTCGAGACGCAGCCGGCCGGCTTCGAGCCTCGGAATCACAAGGACGTCTTCGACCAGTTCTTCGAGGTGCTTGGCCTGCGATACGACAATTCTGACAAATTCGTCCACCTCTTCGGGCTGGAGATCTCGCCACCCCTCAGCCAACAGCGAACCAAAGCCGGAGATGGAAGTGAGCGGAGTTCGCAATTCGTGACTAACCATGGAAACGAAGTCATTCTTCATCCGGGCGGCCCGCTCGGCTGCTTCGACCGCCGCACGCTCGCGGCGTCTTGCGAGGATCACAGCCACTATCCCGATTCCCCCCACGAGGATGGATAAGGCAGCGAAGAACGCTGATTGAAGCTCCATGCGTTGATCCTTGTTCGCAACCTTCCGGCTGCGCCATTTCCGGTAATTATTGCTAAGTGTCGTAGAGACTCGACAAGCTGTGCCGGGCCTCTTCCTCAATCAGTTTGGCATGATGTACTGCCGAATCGATGACCGTGGCCATTGGCGAACTGATAGCTCGCAATGTCTTCGCCACCCCGGGAGGGAACGCATTGAGAGTGGTCGCTCCGAGCAGCAGCACTCCCAACACATCTCCGCGCATTTTGAGTTCGACGGTAAAGGTAGACACGAGCTTGTCGCTATCGACGGCCAGCATCTCTATGGAGTCCGACCGCCAAACCTGCATCGCGGAAGGTTCATAATCGAGGTGGGCCCGATTGTTCAGCTCCGTGGCAGATCGATGGATAAACGCTTCGAACTCATCACCGTTGATGGCCCGATCGACGTGAACCGATATCGCCTTCTCGTCTACCAGCGCCAGAGCTGCCAGGTCGAAAGAAACGAACCGTCGCACGATGAACATGAGCTCGGTGAGAGTCGTCTTGAGGTCCAGCGGTCTGGTCGAGAGCGTGACGATGTCGTTGACGACGGTCATCTCAAAGAGCTTTCGGTCGAGCATCGACGTAACCCGCTCAAGGACATCCATTTGATCCAGGTCAATCGGATCCGCTGGTTTCGATCCGCTCAACTCGGACAAGGCGCGGGCTGCAGAAACCGACTTGACCGCTGCGGCCAGTTCGTCGCCAAGAGCCTCTTTGGTCAGGTAACCGTCAGCACCTGATTTAACCGCCCAGTACCGGTCCTCGGTCGAGTCGTGGGCCGTCAAGATCAGGACCGGAATGTGGGCGACCGTCCAGTCTTCCTTCAGAAGCCGACAGGCCATATACCCGGTCATCCGCGGCATCTGGATATCGAGAACAATGAGGTCGGGCATCTCGCGGTAGACCGCTTGAATCGTGCTGATGCCGTCCTCGGCAGTCACGATCTCGTGCCCATCGGCGCTGAGAACCACGGAAACCGCAGTACGTATCACCGGAGAGTCGTCGGCGACAAGGATCTTCATTGTCGCATCTCCTTGGTCGCCACACCGCACAATGCCCAGAGGGTGGTTGCCAAAGCGCCCCGCCGGAAGTCCGCCTTGTCGAGATACGCATCGACTCCTTCGGCGTAGGCGCGACGCTGATCAACCGCGGCCGCCACCCCCGAAACCATCACGATGGGGAGGCTACGACGGACGGATCGGACCTGGCGAACCAATTCAATCCCGTCACGCCCGGGCATTTGAAAATCGACGACAAGAGCATCTATTTGTGACTCTACGAGAATCCTCAGCGCTTCCTCGGCATCTGAGGCCACTGTGGTGTCGAACCCATTGGCTCCGAGGGTGGCAGAAATGAGTTGGCGAACCCCGAGACTGTCATCAACGACAAGGACTTTGGGCCGGTACGCGTCCGCCACATCGGGGACCTGGACGTCTCCAACGATCTGACGAGGATCGATCACCACCACAACCT
>CAJQPD010000158.1 GCA_905480085.1 uncultured Acidimicrobiia bacterium | reverse complement strand
CCAGCAGGCCAAACAGGCCGAGCGCTCTCAAAAACTTGTGGAAAATGATAATGATTCCTATTCTCGCCTGAACGATACCCACAGGACTGGCCCGTGGCAAACACTGAACAACTCATCATGCAGCGTCTGGGCGAGGCCGGAATTCGCTACTCGGCAGGTCGCAAAGCCCTCATCCGGGCCTTATCCAAGGCCGACGGTCCGCGATCGGCCGCTGAACTCTATGAGGACCTGGGGCGAACGATCCCGTTGTCGTCGTTGTACCGATCGCTGGCAATTCTCGACAAAACCGGAGTGCTCAGCCCCCATCATGGGATCAAAGGCGTCACTCGATACGAGTTGGCCGAGTGGCTGACCGGCCATCACCACCATCTTGTCTGTATCTCGTGTGGGACCGTCGATGACATAACTCCCCCGCCTGATCTTGAGGCGGACCTTGAGTCCGTGGTCAAATCGTTGACAAACTCAGGGCGTTTCTTCCCCAGGGGGCACGCTCTCGAGATCGAGGGCGTCTGTTCGGAGTGCGCATGAACCCGGCAGTATCCGGTCAAGCGGTAGGTGTTCGCTACGGCCCCAATGTCGCATTGGCAGCCTCGAGCTTCTCGATTCCGTCCGGGATGGTCACCACGTTGATCGGACCGAACGGTTCGGGGAAATCAACGCTGCTGAACCTGATAGCCGGGCTGGTGGAGCCGAGTACCGGTTCGATACGGCTCCATGGGGACGAACCTCCGCGCCTGTCGTACGTGCTGCAAAGCACCAAGGTCAATGAAGCCTTGCCAGTCACGGTCGCCGAGATCGTCGCCATGGGTCGATATTCGAAAGCCGGTTTACTGGGTCGCTTTGACGCAAGCGACCGGGAGGCGATCGAGATGGCCATGGAGCGCATGGATATTGAGAGCCTGGCGGGACGGCACCTTGCCGAGCTGTCAGGCGGCCAACGCCAACGCGTGTTCGTCGCTCAGGGCCTCGCCCAGCCGCACGATCTACTCCTCCTCGACGAACCGCTGACCGGCCTCGACCTACCCTCGGCCCAGGCGATTGATTTCGTTATCCACGATGAACAGAGTCATGGGTGCACGGTGATCATGACGACGCACGATCTCGCGGAAGCTCAAGCCTCAGATTGGGTGGTGCTTCTCTCTGGCCGGGTGATTGCCTGCGGCCCGCCCGCCGAAGTCCTGACGCAAGAACATCTCAGCGCCGCCTACGGTTCTCTACACATCGAAGGCGACCAGGTGTTCGTGGATGATCCCGCTCATCGTTCAGCCGACGTCCGCCACCATCATGGTGAGCGGCTCATCCATACTGAGGCTGACCGCTCTGACTTGCACGGCTAACCGGCGGTACGATGGGGTCATGTGCAGAAGCATCCAAACCCTCCACAATTTCGAACCACCCGCCACGTCTGAAGAAGTTCGGGCCGCCGCCACACAGTATGTTCGCAAACTCAGCGGCTCACGCTCGCCGTCCCGGGCCAACGCAGAGGTGTTCGAACAGGCGATCACAGAGGTTGCCGCCGCCACCGAGCGTATGCTCGGGCGCTTGGTCACCACGGCCACTCCTCGCAATCGCGAAGTTGAGGCCGCCAAGGCCAGAGAGCGGACCGCTCTGCGCCGCTAGCGAGGCCTAGACGGTGTAGGAGTCGTTCCAGTCGAGAGGGATAAGTTCGATCCCGGCGCTCTTCAGCGCCCCAGAAGCCATATGGCGGGCAGTCTGGCGACCCGACTCGGACAGGTAGAAGTCATGAATCGGTATGACCTGGAGCGGCGCCACTCGCTTGGCGAAAGCCACCGCCCCGGTCATCGATCCCCACGGCATAAGGCAGGGCAACGCCAGAATCGGAGCCGTCACATTCGGCTCGTGGCTGTCTCCCGGATGGGTGAGAACCCCGTCGATCGTCCAGCTGCGGTTCGGAGGTCGAGCCCCGTTCGGGAGCATTTCGTGGAGCACATCCTCGGAGGTGACGCCGTTTGGATTGCTGATCGCAACCTCGATGTCGTGGGGTAACAGGAGATCGGCGACAGCCTGGTTGCCGAATACCTCGACGTCGTCGCCCCTATCAATGAGCCATCTCACGAACTCGGGTTTCACATGATCGGCATGTTCGTGGGTGATGAGCACCCGCTGAACCTCTCCCAGGTCATCGAGGTCCACGAAATCGGTATCGAAGCTGAAGAACCCCGGGTCAAAAAGCGTGGTGCCCTCTTCGGTGGCAACTGTGAGGCAGGAATCGGCGAGTCTGCTGATGATGGTCATAGCTTGAACTTAGCCGACGAGACACAAGTATGAGCTGTGGCCGGGGCCAGCGACGGGGGCGTTTGGAGACGGGGCGACAATGCGCCCCTCACGGGAGCACTAGTGTTGCCCGCCATGGTGGCTGAGCAACCCGCGGTAGAAGTGACGGATGTCGATGTCGTTCGTTCCGGCAACAAACTGCTGAGCGACATATCGTGGACGATTCAAGCCCACGAGCGGTGGGTCTTGTTCGGCCCAAACGGCTGTGGCAAAACGACGCTCCTCCAGGTGGTCTCGTCATATCTGTTTCCCACGCGTGGCAGGGTCACGGTGCTCGGCACCACGCTTGGCGAATCCGACGTGCGCGAACTTCGCAAACGGATCGGATATGTCGGCCCCACCCCGGCCCATCTCGTACGCGAGGGGTATGACTGCCTCGAGATCGTGGTCACTGGCAAACATGCCTCGTTCGTTGATACACGATGGCATACCTACGAACCGGCAGACTTCGACCGGGCCGTTCAACTCATCGAGTCGCTTGGCGCCGGATCGTTCGTTCATCGGACCTTCGACACGATGTCCGAAGGCGAGAAGAAGCGCATTCTGATTGCCAGGGCACTCATGGCCGAGCCGGAACTTCTCCTCCTCGATGAGCCAAACGCCGGGCTCGACCTCGGCGCTCGGGAACGCCTCGTTCGGTCGCTCGACCAGCTCGGCCGGGAAGCAGGCATTCCGATGGTGCTCGTCACCCATCACGTCGACGACATACCGGCTTCATTCAGCCATATCATCATGCTCAACGACGGCAAGATCGTCGCCTCGGGTCCGATCGAGACCACGTTGACTTCTGACGCTGTGTCTGAGACATTCGGGATGCCGCTGGATGTGTCGTTCGAGGGTGGCCGGTTCCGGGCGACCGCCCCGCCTGACTAGGACTGTTTCGGCCGTGCTGCCCCAGTTCTTCATTCGGTGGGCTTCGGGACTCCGACTGCCGTGGCTTACGGCCGTGGTCGGCTTCCTATTTGTTTCCGATGTGCTCATCCCCGATTTCATCCCCCTTGCCGACGAACTGGCACTGGGGCTGGCCACAACTTTGCTCGTCCGTTGGAAGAAGGAACGGCGCGCCGGAGAACCCATCGATGTCCAAGAAGTTCCCCCGCCAACTCCCGGGTCATAGGTAATACGACGGATTCCTCTTGATCACGGTCCGTCATGTCTACCGGCACCAAACGGTAGCCCACTAACTCGGACCCGATCGGCGCGCCAGCTGACAGACCTAGAATCACGCTTCGACGTTGTACCTCAGGAGATAAGCACCGTGCTCACCGTTCTTTCGCCGGCCAAGACCCTTGACTACGAATCAAGACTGCCGACCAGAAAAATCTCGGCCCCACGAATGACGGACGAAATCAGTGAACTGGTAGGCGTCATGACGACCAAGACACCGGCGGATCTTCGCGCCCTCATGGACATTTCCGATGAACTGGCTCAGCTCAATCACGAGCGATTCCAACTCTTCGAGCCCGAGTTCAACCGGTCGAACAGTCGTCCCGCCATCATCGCCTTCAAAGGTGACGTCTACCAGGGCTTGAACGTCAGCGAGTTCGGGGAAAGAGACTTCACTTACGCCCAGAAGCATCTACGCATCCTGTCTGGCCTGTACGGCGTCCTTCGTCCGCTCGATCTCATGCAGCCGTATCGGTTGGAGATGGGTACTGCACTGCAGACCGAACGTGGCAAAGACTTATACGAGTATTGGGGAACCCGAATTACCGACTCCCTGAACGCAGACCTGGCCAGGTACCGGACCAAAGTGCTCATCAACCTGGCCTCCAAGGAGTATTTCATGTCAGTTCGGACCGATGAACTCGACGCCAAAGTGATCAGCCCGGTATTCCGGGATTTCAATCGGGGTGAGTACCGGATCATTTCGTTCTTTGCGAAGCGGGCTCGTGGTGAGATGGCCGCCTGGTTGATCCGAAACAAGGTGACCTCGGTGAAGGGTCTCCGGTCTTTCAACGGGATGGGCTACGAGTACAGTCCCGCCCAATCGACAACGAGCAGTCCGACGTTCATTCGGGGAATCGCCTGAAACGACCAACCGCCCAACGAGGAGAGATTCGTCGGGCGGCATAAGGGCCGGAGGAGGTGGCCCGTGGTCTTGTTTGCTTGTACTAAATATGATCGGTCCGGTTAGGCAGGACCTGAAGGATTTCTAAGATTTCAATGAGTACGGATTGGGCGGATTTTTCAAGTATCTCGACCGAGTTGGCGACAGCCGTTCGAGCTCGGTTCGAAGCGAACCTGCACCATGTGATCGCCACGCTCGGACGCGACGGGTCTCCCCGGGCCAGCGGCACCGAAGTACGCTGGTGGAACGAGGACATTTGGCTCGGCTCGATGCCAGGATCCCGAAAAAGCGCCGACCTCAAACGTGACCAGAGATACTCAATCCACAGTCATCCCGACACAAGCGAACTACTCGCCGGAGACGCCAAGCTCGCCGGCATCGTGGAACTTGTCGACGACGCAACCAAGCGGCAGGCGTACTCAGCCTTCATCGGAAACCCGGGAACTGATCCGTATGACTTGTTCAGACTCACGGTCTCATCAGTGTCGCTCGTCAGGGTCTCCGATGAAAAGACGCACCTCGTGATCACGTCTTGGGCAGAGAAGACAGGAACCGCGACTATCGAGCGGTACTAACGGACTGTCGGTCATGGAAGATCTCGGGCGCCCGGACTTAGTGGTGGAACCGTTGCCGGACCAGGCACCGAGTCCTGAAAGCGGAGACGCGCTGAGGAAGCCGAGCAGTGGTCCAACCGCGAGGGCTGCCAAAAGCCAGAAGGTCTGTTTCCCTTTCATCGCATTCCACCCGGTCGTGAGTCACTGTCACGAGATCGTGGTGATCCTCGCGACTAAAGCGGTTGTCGCACTGGTCGTCCTCGATGAGTGGGATTCTTCTTATCGGTTCTCGAAGGGTTGTGGGCACTGTGTATCGCCGGCCTCGTATTTACCCTCGATTGATTGGTGCAACGATCCCCTGACTCGGTCTCTTCTCAAGGATGCAGCGAATCCATCCTTGGGCTGAAGAACCTCAGATGGTCCTTATGACGGTTTGGGCCCGCCTACATTGACTGGAACTCACCGCCGACCCCGGATTCCGGGCATCTACTTCGAGTTCCGCCTAATGATGCGTCGACGTTAAGGACGGCTCTAGGAATGTGGGTCATGCCACTGCCTGGATTCGATGGGCAGACAGCAACTCGCCGCGCCTGATTCGAGGTCCGTTTTGGCGATGCAGCGACTAGCAGCCCGCCCGCCCCTTCCGAAGGGTCCCTTGTCTAATGCGCGGCTGCTTTGGGCGGTCGAACTGGCCGCGTGTCTGGTTCGAGTTCGGTTTCAACGAGCAGCGACGCCACGTACGCTGGCTCTCTAGGAGGGTCCTCTTGCCAGCGCCAGGCAGGTCTGGCAGGAGTTCGAATCGCCTGGCGGCGGATTCCTGACCCGTTTCAATGATGCAGCGACGCAATTGCCGACTCGGGTGGGGCGGACGATCCAAGTCCGCTCGGTGTTGGCCGGGACGGCAGAGCTAGTCGGCCTGCGCCTTGTGGAAGGAACTAGCCGGTATTCAGCTTCAAGGGGCCGGGACCGGTCTACCTAATGAACGAATGTGAAACTCGGGACAAAGCCTGTGGACCTGAGCTGAGGTCCACAATTTCTTCGAAAACCCTTTGTGGATGGGTGTTTCGCGACGGTTTTTGTCACTGCCGGGTCGTATTGTTGGGGAATGGAAAGCGATGGTTTGCGATCGGTTACCACCGATCAACTCGAACAAGATTTTGTGGCTGACGAACGGCTGATCGGCCGCCTCCGGGCCCGCCAAGCGATCCGGTTGGCTGAACTCGATACCCGCCAGGTCCATCATGGTGACGGGTGCCGGACGATGGCCGAGTGGGTCAGTTCCCGAGCTGACTTGTCTGCTCACACCGCAAAACGGTTGGTGGCGGTCACGAAACGGATGGTTGACCGACCCGACGTGCTCAGTTCGTTGGCGGCTGGTGACGTGTCGTTTGAACGGGCCGAGCAGGTAGTCCGCACCACCCACACGATTGCTGATGTCGCCCATTTGGACATTTCGGGAATCTGCCGGCTGGTCGCCAAAGAAACCCGCCTCACCCGGGTTGACGAACACGACGCTCA
>CAJQPD010000157.1 GCA_905480085.1 uncultured Acidimicrobiia bacterium | reverse complement strand
CGACAACGTTGATCGGTTCAGCGACCGGTTCTCAAGCGCTGATCAAACCGTGAAGCAATACGTGCTGACGACGTCATTTCGTGTACCGGCAGTCATCCTTGACGCGGCCAATCGGCGCGGTTTTCGGTTGCGAGCAGTCCGGCCACGACACTCACATGTTCAGGGCCCGTCAGCAGCGTCGGCATGGTGTTCCATCCCAAGGCCGCCGGGGCGTGCGCCTCGAGCAGTCGATACGCGAAACTGTGAAAGGTCGAGACGCTCAGTCCGGAAATCTGCGTGGGGGCGGTCGCGGTGATGGCGTCGCGCAGTCGAGATGCCCCCCGTCGAGAAAACGTCAGAACGAGGATCCGGGAGGGAGCTACCCCGGATTCGAGAATGGCGGCGGCCCGACGAGCCAGAAAGGTGGTTTTTCCCGTGCCGGGCCCGGCGACAATCAGTTGGGGGCCGTCCAGCAAGGCAAGGGTACGGTCCCAGTCGTCGGGGTCGATACTTTCGGCAGTCACGGCCTGATAGACCCTAGACGGGCGTTATGCCGCGCTTGGCAGCGAGACCGGAGTCTCTTGAATAACCGTGAAACCGATGCCGGCTTCAGTCAGTGCTCGTTCGGCTTGGGTGAGGAGGTGTTCGGTCATGTTGTTCATACGTATACCGTACGACGGAGGTGTGACAGAATCTGCGTCATGATCATCCGACCCCTGATTTCGACAGACGTCGCTGATGCGGTGGCATTGAACAATGCCGAAGTTCCCCACGTGGGACCAACCGACCACGAGCATCTGACCCGTTTCTTGGGCTATCCCGGAGTCGCGTGGGTTGTCGAGATGAACGACGCATTGACGGGACTGTTGGTGGCCTGTGAACCTGGCTCGACCTACGAGTCGGCCAATTACCGCTGGTTCGACGAACGGTCTGACGATTTCATCTATGTGGATCGGATCGTCGTTGCTCCGTCGGCGAAGGGGTTGGGGATCGGTCGACTTCTCTATGACCGCCTCGCAGAGGCCTATGTCGGGATCGCCCGTCAGATGACCTGCGAGGTCAACCTTGATCCCCCTAATGAAGCCTCAATGGCATTTCACGAGCAGATGGGGTTCCGCCAGGTCGCCACCAAGCCGGATGGCCTAAAGACGGTTGCGCTGCTTGCTCGCGATCTGGTTTAGCGCCGACCCGACATGAGAAGACGCAGTACGTACCAGAACATGAGCGCCACGGAGGCGAACAAGTCGATCGCCGCCCCCACGTAGGCGTCTTCCGGATACCGGTGCAGGATGTTCGAGGTGTCGTACAGGATGGTCGCTCCGGCGAACACAACCATGCCGATCGAGAATGCGGTTCCCAACTGGAACCCGAATAGGACCGACGCAATGATGAGTCCGAGAGCGCCAAAGCCGATCCACATGAGGGCGGTCCGCATGAACGAGAAGTCTTTGCGCGTAACGAACACGATTCCGGTAAGGACTGCGAACCCGATGACGGTGATGGCGGCCGCCGAGGAGATAACTCCGGGGAAGTAGGAGTCGGCGATGAATAGGAGCGGAGCGAAGAAGATCGCTTCGAACACGATGTAAGCGCCCAACGCGGCATATTGGGTCGGAGTCGACGAACCCGACCGGGCGAAACGTCTGCTGAGGCTGGCAAGAAGAATGAAGCCGCCCATGAACAGCAGCCAGTTCGTGTTGAACGCGAAGTCGGCGACCCGTTGGGCAATCCCCGTCGTGAAGAGAACGTATTCGACACCGGCAAAGGCCAGGATCGACAAGAACAGCAACCGGTAGGTCTTCGCAATGAAAGCGGCGCGTCGCTGGACCGTGGTCTGGGCGACGGGAATCGGGCTGGTTTGTTCGAACATGTAGGACCTCCGACGCCAAATACTAGAGCCAAGCGAGCGATATCTACTCACCGGGCCCGCCAGGAGGCTCACGGCAGTTGGTCTTGAACCAGTCGGAGCCGCATTTCAGACAGAGGGCCGAAGCGGAATCTTGATCGACCGCACGCGGTATGGATCCTGATTCAGGCGGTCGGGGACTAGGCCGCGACGACTCCGCATGTCCAGCACTCCAAAGCCTCGATACCGGCCACGTCAAGCACTAACGCGGCGTGATCGTAGGTCCCGTTACAGACCGGGCAGGAAGGTGCTGGGCCGTCAAAGTCGACCTCGACGCCTATCTCCAATTCGGCTAGTAGTTCGGTAAATTCCATACGTGTAATTCTAAAGGCTTCCCGGGACAAAAACGTCACTTTGGACGTAGATCCGGAGCGGCTTGGAAATGGCCTGCTCCGACATCCCAACGATCGTTGGCGAAGGCGATTGCTTCACAGACCATTGGAGCAACCGAGGAACCGACCGGCAGTGAACCGGGATCGGGGGTAAACCAGAGCATGCTATTCGCTATCCCAGATCCGGCCGCGATCGTGGCGGTACCAGTCCGATCTTCGATCCATCTTCCTGACTCCCACCGGACCCGGGATCGATGATCGACATCCAGCAGCTGGTCCAAAGGAATGGTGCTTCGGCCTCGTCGTGTCTGGTCGCTGGTCAGGACGATCTTCTGTTCGAGAGCGTCCCAGTCGATATCCAATAGGTGTCCAGCAGCAAGTGCCCGATTGACCATTCCGGCAGGCAGGTCCCCAATCGCGCCTGCTTGCATGGCGAAGCCTCCGGATAGGCGCGGATTGAGCTCGGTGGGTCGGAAGCCGGCGTCCGTCATCACGCCATCGACCGAGAACGCCCCCCGATAGCCCACCGAACGCCTCAGATACTCGCCAACCCGCGCAGCGATCTCTTTCATGCTGGTCCGGTCTTCCTCCCGTGGGTCCCAGGCGGTCGCCATCCCGGCATATTGGAAGACGGGACTTCCCTGCCTTCGCAAGACGATCATCTCCACCGGCCGGAATGTCAGCGTCCGGTGGGGCACTACGAGCCCATGGATCGAGCAGGGGATGCCGTCGAGGAACGGCATGACCCGAACCCGATCCGACCGATGCTCAAAGTAGCCAAATACCGCAGGCACATCCCGAGGAGTTCGTGCCCATCGGACGTACTCACCGCCCCCGTGCCAGCCCTCTTTATTGTCTCCGGTGACGACTATGCCTTGCCCTGAATCGAGCGACTCGAAGGCGTCAAGTAGTCCCGACATGCTGACCGAGCTATGCCGATATGTCGCGTGGGGCGTGTCGGTTTCCTGCCAGATCCGGTCCGCGATGAGCTTGTCTTCAAGGGCGAGCCAATCGGCTGGCCGTGCTCCGAAGACGGGTCTGTCCGCGATGGAAACCACACTCGCAGTCGGCGATGTGAGAGCGAGGGCGTCGCCATCAGGGTCGAACGTGTTGACGCGCCCCACGACGTCATCGCCGAGGTTGGCAAGGGCGGCGTCAAACGCCCTGAATCCAGCCATTACAGAGGAGGCGGAGACTCCGAGAATCGAATGGGGCAGGGTCTTCTGCAGGGGTAGTTCTTCTTGCCCCCGGCTCCCGGTAATCAGATATGTCCGGAGTGCGCCAAGCTCGCGCAGTCGGGTGGCGAACTCGACCGCACCGGTGGCAGCCTCAAAGGCCGCAAGAATTGGACGGCCCTCCACAAATGGTCTGACCGCCGCTCGGTAATCGGGCTCCATCGTCGACAATTTAGATCGTGCCGGAGACCGTTGTCGGAAGATTTGGCCCGCTACGAAGCGGCGGCGTCGGCTGTTGCGGTGCCGGCCGTGGCAAATGCCGGGCATAGCTCCTGGTATGAGCACCAATCGCACAGCCTGTTGACTCTGGGCGGAAAGGTCTGGCTCTCGATCGCTCGATCGATGGCTTTCCAGAGTGCCTGGAGCTGTTGATTCATGGCGTCGAGCTGGCCGTCGGTAATCTCGAGCCTGTACATGGTCGGGCCATTCAGGTACAACAGACGCACCTCGGCGGGCGTTCTTCCGAGCTTCTCCCTGATCAACAGGGCGTAGATCTTCAGGGCAAAAAAGGCCGGTTCGGCGAAACGTTCCGGGGGTGCTTTTCCAGACTTGTAATCGGTGATGATGAGCTCACCGGAGGGGGTCTCATCGATGCGGTCGAGAATGCCGCGGATGGTGATGTCACCAAGGGGTTGGAGCATGTCCATTTCTCGCTCGAGCGGATGGACTTCAGGCGGGTTCTCCACCGAGAAATAGTTGGCCAGGAGTTGCATACTTTCGACGCCCCAATTGCGTTCCTCATCCACGCTGGCGAACAGATCGACGTATTCCTCGGTGGCTCGCATTTGAGTCCAGGCGTCACGGAACAAGTCATATAGCTTTTCGGGGGTCCGGGCAGCGGGGGACAGGTCATAGAGTTTCTGGAGAGCCAGGTGTGCGGTGGTTCCCCGCGCCTGATGGACGGTGGTTGGTTCAGGAAGTTTGTCGATCGAGCGAAACTTGAAGAGCTGCGGACACAGCTTGAAGTCGCTCGCTCTGCTCGGTGAAAGGGTCTCCAATGCCATGGTGCGACTATACGACATTGATGTGACACGTTTGTTATTCGCCAGGGTTCCAGTCGGGTGATGTTCTGCCGATTTCCCATGAAAACGCCGCTATGGAGGCAAAGCGCGAAACCTATTTCTAGATCGCGAAAATTGGGTAGCGGTTTAACTTGTCAGTCCTGCCAGGTGTGCGGTATGTTATCTATACCGCATCGACGGGACGGCCGGAGGGGCAACTCACCGGACAGAGCGACGGAGCGGATTGCTGAAACCGAGAGGGTTCAG
>CAJQPD010000156.1 GCA_905480085.1 uncultured Acidimicrobiia bacterium | reverse complement strand
CATCGGGGTGGGGAGAACGTCGACCGCGAACGGCCAAAGTCTCCGAATGATCTGCATCCCGACCTGCCAGAACAGGAGTACGGCAATCGGGAAGAGGACGCGTGGTATCCAGGTCGACCTTTTCCACCGGGTCGTGAGAGAGACCGGTTTGGTCGATTTCGGAAGCTGAGCGGTTGCAGTCGTCATTTCTTACCTCTCATGTTGCTGCAACCCCCTGGCGCCAGCGGAAGTACCGGTTTTCGAATGCCTGAAGTACGACCTTTTCCAGGAAAAGGGCGAACAAGAAGAAGGCCAGAATCCATGTGAGGAATTCGTCCATCTGGAACAGTTGGCTACTGGTCCGCATCTCGAACCCGATGCCCCGACCTGAGGAGAAAATCTCTGTGAGCACAGTGACTTTCCAGGCGATCGAGAACCCGAACCGGACGCCGGTGAACAGGTACGGCGCCAGATGGGGAAGAACAATGTGTCGGTTCCTTCCGATCACGTCGACGCGAAAGGCCTTGCCCATGTCGACGAGATCCTTTGGCAGGGATTTGACGCCCTCGTAGACGTTGACGCTCACGAGAGCGAATGTGGTCAAAACGATGGTGATGATCGGGCCGGCGATCCGGTTTCCAAAGATGATGGCCGTGATCAGGGCCCAGATAAGCCCAGGGGCGGTCAGGCTGATGAGCGTGGCGTCCCGGAAGAAGGCCTCCCACCACCGGTTCTGGGAAATCAATCCGACAAACAGACCGATGAGGAACGAGAGTCCAAAACCGACTGCGATTCTAAAGGTGGTGGCCTGGAAGGCGTCGAGCATCTTGCCGCCTGCCCAGAGCTCGCCAAACGTCCTGACAATTCGTATCGGACCCGGCAGGAGGGCTTCTTCAAGGATCCGGCCGGAACCGTATTCCCACACGCCAAGGAAGAAGATGTAGCCGAGGACCCGCCAGAACCATCTCTGGAGGAGTTCCTTGCGCCGTGCCTCTTGGGCAACCTGCTCTTCGGTCGTATGTTGGATATCGGGGTCGGTGGCGGCTACCACTGTCGATGGCTCCTTCCTTAGACGATGGAGGTGCCGGGGCGGGTTTGGCCCACCCCGGCACCTCCATCGCGTTAGCGGTTTACGGCGTTATCGGGTCGAAGCGAGGCATCGCCCAGTCGGCCGGTAGTACATTCGGGTTGTCCGGATTCAGACCGGTCATCAGGTCGTAGATAAGAACTTCGGCATCGATCCAGTCCTGGTCCATGTAGACAGAGTCGACGAACCAGTCGTTGGGTCCTGCCATGAAGTCGATCATCCAGGCGATGTCCTCATCGCTCTCAACCGCGAAATGCTGCGGATAGGAGCCGACGATCTCGGCCTTGTTCTGAACCCAGAGGTCGATTCCGGTCTGCCACAACTGGAGGAACGCCGCCGCCTCGGCCGGATGGCCGTCGTACCACGACTCGGTGGCCGTAAACAGGTTCGACATGACATGGTTCTGACCATCGTCGATACCTGAGAAGGTTCGGTAGAGCTGGAACGGCATTTGACCGTCATACATCAACTCGATCTCACCAGTCCGCAGATATGGAGCCGCCGCCTCAGGAATGACGACGGCAACTTCGCAGTCGCCGCGAAGCATGTTCACCGGGTTGACGAAGTGATCGTTGACGATCAGATTGAAGTCACCGCCGCCGACTCGGTAGTCGAGTCCGTGCAGTTCGTTTGCCGCCACTGTCCAGAAGCCAGTGTTGGATACCGGGCTGCTGACACAGATGTTCGAGCCAAGCGGAACGTCGGCTAGCGTCTCATAAGGGTCACCAGCTCGTTTCATCATCGGCGAACGCTGGAAGTTGTACTTGCCGAACGTCACCGTACGAATGGAAGTCTCCGACTCGAGAACGGGGATTTCCTGGGTGCCCATCGACACGATGTCGCCATGGCCGCCGGCGAAGTACGTGAATTCGTCCCACGTAGAGCTGGTGACGATACGGATATTGTTGGCTTCCTCCAGGTCGCCAGAACTGCCGTGTCAATCAGGTAATCCCAGACTGGATCCGGGGCAAATGCGAACCGGATGACGCTGGCCGGTTGGTTTGCGTCAACGGCAGGAGCTCCTGCATTTGCGACCGCTTCTGCGGCGTCGGCGATTGCCTGATCGGCGGCGGCTTGGGCGGCTTCGGCGGCGGATTGGGCCGCGGCCGCGTCATCCAGGGCTTGTTGCAATTCTTCTGCTGTTACCCCGTCAGCGGGGGCCGTGTCTCCCGATCCGCACGCCGATAGCACCATCGCTAACAACGTAAGTAGGGCGAGCCACTTTATGGTTTTTCGCTTCACCAGTTCTCCTCCTTGGCTGCGTATACAGGACTCAGCTCACGACGTCGCGTCTCCATATCTGACATCTGTCGCTCCGAGGCCTCGATCGTGCAATATACATCACATATGATGTGCGTGTCCCGATAGGTGGCATGTTTTCGAATGGAGATTTGGAATGGGAGTCGACATCACCGATCTTGAGTTCGCCTGGCCGTCGTCGGAGGCCGTGTTTTCGAGCCTGAGCCTGCGGGTGAAATCGCACAGTGTCCATGCGGTCATGGGTAGGTCCGGATGTGGGAAGTCAACTCTGCTCAGCCTGATCGCCGGGCTCGAATCGCCGGGTCATGGGACGATCGAATTTGTCGGGGAGCGGATTCACCGTCAACGGGTGGCGATGGTGTTTCAGGATCCGCGTCTGCTTCCGTGGTGGCCAGTCGACCGGAATGTCGCAATATCGGCAGAGTTCGAAGGGCGGGGCGTGGAGTGGTATCGCCGGGTGAAGGACTACTACACCAACCTTGTGGGCCTCAAAGAGTTTGCGAGCCGGATGCCCGATCAACTTTCGCTCGGGATGCAGACCAAGGCCAGTATCGGTCGCGGTTTTGCTCACGATGCCGATGTCATGTTGCTCGATGAGCCGTTCGTGCATCTCGATGCGATTAGCCGTAGGAAGATGTGGGCCGAGCTCGAGACGCATTGGGAGCTTGATCCCCGCACCTATGTTCTGGTTACCCACGATCCCGAGGAAGCGGTGATGCTGTCCGATCGGGTATCGATCCTGACTCCGGCACCGTCCCGCTTGTATGAGACGATTGAGATTGACGTACCCCGGCCTCGTACGATTGACATGTTGACCCATCCAGGGTTCCGGTCGGCGTTGAGCCGGGTGTGGGAAGCTCTCGAACGAGCTAGATAGGAGTAACCATGGATACTGGCGAGGTTCTCGAAGAGGCCTACCGACGGATTAATGAACTGGTTCACCAGGCGACCGATGGGCTCGGCCAGGAAGGGTTGGCCTACCGCCCCGAGCCGGGGGCCAACTCGATCGCATGGCTCGTGTGGCATCTCACCAGGATTCAGGATGACCACATCGCGGCCCTTGCCGGGCTTTCACAGTTGTGGGAAGACCGGACTTGGGCGGCTGTCACCGGGGTCGATCGGCCTTTGGGAGCCCTCGGGCAGGGCGATGGGCCGGACGACGTGGCGGCCATCCGGCCCGGGTCGACGGAAGGTTTGTTGAAGTATCACGATGCGGTGATGCAACGGAGTCTTGCCTATGTAGGGGATCTGACACCGAGCCTCCTCCACGAGATCATCGACCGGTCGTACAATCCGCCTGTCACCAGGGGAGTGCGTCTCGTGAGCGTGCTGAGCGACAACATCCAGCATGCCGGGCAGGCCCGCTATCTGCGTGGGATGGTTGATCGGCTCGGGATCTAGTCGGCTGCGACGGGCGTTGGCAGAACGAAGGTTGCCTGGCCAGACGTCGTAACGGTGCCGTCTGGCTTGCGAGCCCAGAGGTCAACGTCAAACGTTTCGGTCGAGACGGCGGTCACGGTTCCTCCGCACTCGAGGGTATCCCCAAGGTAGGCAGGGG
>CAJQPD010000155.1 GCA_905480085.1 uncultured Acidimicrobiia bacterium | reverse complement strand
AGTGATGGTGGCCGCCAATCGTCGATAGGCCTCGATCCGGGCCGACTGATCCGCGATGTATTCATCAGGGAGATGGGCGTCGGCCGGCAGGTCGATTCTGAACTCAGGTGGATCATGGCTTACTTCGGGCTTGAACCCTTCGAGCTCCCCGACCGCTTCAGCAACCAGGTTCACGTACGTGTCGAAACCGACCGCCGAGATGTGACCGGACTGCACCTCGCCGAGCATCGAACCGGCTCCGCGGATCTCCAGATCTCGAAGGGCCACATCAAAACCAGATCCCAGGTCTGAGTGCTCGCCGATGGCTTCGAGCCGGCGATGGGCATCTTCGGACATGATTTGATCGGTTGGGTGAAACAGATACGCGTATGCCCTCTGATCCGAGCGACCGACCCGCCCGCGCAACTGGTACAGCTGGGCTAACCCGAGAAGATCGGCCCTTTCAACAATCAGGGTGTTGACTTGCGGAAGGTCCAAGCCGGACTCGATGATCGTGGTAGCCACCAGGACGTCGTACTCACGATTCCAGAAATCAAGCATGGCCTGCTCAAGCTGACCTTCCGACATCTGCCCATGAGCTACGGCATATCGGGCGTCAGGAACGAGGCTCCTCAGCTGGGCGACCGCCCGATCGATTGACTGCACCCGGTTGTGAACGTAAAAAACCTGACCTTCCCTCAGCATTTCCCGACGAATGGCAGCCGACACGGACTGCCGATCGTAGGGGCCGACATACGTCAGGATCGGATGCCGATCCACCGGCGGAGTACGTATGTGACTGACGTCACGAACTCCGGTGAGCGCCATCTCCAACGTTCGGGGAATCGGCGTGGCAGTCAGGGTAAGAACGTCAACGCCGACCTTCATCTCCTTCAATCGATCCTTGGCGCCTACCCCAAATCGCTGTTCCTCATCGACGACCATCAGGCCGAGGTTCTTGAACTTGACGTCTTGTGACAGGAGGCGATGGGTTCCGATCACAACGTCGACCTCACCGGTCTCAAGGGCGGCCAATACAACTCGCTGCTGGGCAGAGGTCAGGAAGCGGCTGAGGACCTCCACCCGGATCGGATATGGGTCGAATCGCTCAGAGAACGTCTGGAAGTGCTGCTGCGCCAGGAGGGTGGTTGGACACAACACGACGACTTGTTTCCCGGCCACAGCTGCCTTGAACGCCGCCCGGATGGCCACTTCGGTTTTCCCGAACCCAACATCCCCGAAGATAAGGCGATCCATCGGTTTGCCTTCAGCCATATCTGCCTTCACGTCAGCAATGGCGGTGAGTTGATCCGGCGTCTCTTCGAAGGGAAAGGCGTTTTCGAGCTCATGCTCCCACGGCGTATCGGGGCCAAATGCATGTCCAACGGCGGCAGCCCGGCGACGGTGCAAGTCAACGACTTTTTCGGCGATGGCTGCGACCGCTTTGCGAACCTTGGTTTTGGTCTTCTCCCAATCGCTTCCGCCCATCCTCGACACCCGGGGAGCTTCGCCACCCGTGTATTTCGAGACGGCCGCCAACGAGTCGGTCGGCACATACAGTTTGTCAGCACCTGCATAGGCGATAATGAGATAGTCGCGTTCCACCCCGGCAATGCTGCGGGTCACCAGCCCTTCGAACCGGCCGATACCGTGTCGATGATGCACCACATAATCTCCAACCGTTAGGTCGCGGTACGCCGGTCCAGATCCCTGGCCGGCTCTGGCGGTCGTCCGACGATGGGCCCTGCGACGGCCGGCGATCTGCTGTTCGCCGACCACCGCCACGCCCGGTCCCGACATGACGAACCCATGGTGAATCCCGAGTGAAGTGATCGCGGATGTCGGCCGATCAAGGATGTCGCGTCTCGGCAAAGCGAAACCCTCCTCGCCGAGAAGCCTGGCAACTCGATCAGCCGCGGCCACTCCGTCCATGGCAACCACCGTGATGATCTCGCGATCCGCCAATTGTTTTAGACCGGCTGCCACCGACTCGGCAACCCCGGGCTGAGCATCGAGACCACTCACTTCCACGACCTGATCGGCTGGACCGGTGGGAAGCGATGGCGCCTGGATCACGGTGCCGCGCACCCGACCCAATTCGTGGGCGAGGTCCAGGTAGAGGGCCGGATGATCACCGGCCGGGGGAGCTCCACTCCCCCACGTGGGAGCGAGCGCCTCAGCCAGATCCTCTTCTTCACCGACAAGCTCGGCGGCCCGATTCATACAGCGAACCGGATCGAAAACATACACCCGGTCAGGCGCCTTGATGAGCATGCTGTCGGGCTCGGCCACCCACGGCATCCATGACTCCATCCCCGGGAAGGTCACGCCCTGAGCGATCCGATCCCAGGCGTGTGCTGCCCAGGGTTCCTTCACAACCAGATGGGCGGCGCGGGAGCGGATCTCCGGATCGGTCCGGAACTCGCGCGCTCCTTGGAGAACCATCCGCTCGATGGCACCCATCGAGCGCTGCGACGAGACCGCAAAATCACGAATCGACTCAACTTCGTCTCCCCAGAACTCAACGCGTACCGGCTGGGCCGTTCCGGCGCCGAAAATGTCAATGATCCCGCCACGGATTGCGAATTCGCCACGGCTCTCAACCCGGCTAACTCCCTGGTAACCGGTATCGGACAACCAGGCAACCAGATCATCAAAGCCCGCCTCCATCCCCTGGACTAGAACGAAGGGACGCGGCCTTGTCGGCGACAGGCGCTGAATCACGGCGCGGACCGACCCGACGACCACCGATCCCGGCTCGCCGTCGGTGAGCGTGTATTCGGCCCTGGCCCGGTTGGCCATGGTGCTGACATTCGGACTGACATGCTCGAACGGAAGGGTCTCCCAAGCCGGCAGGTGGATTGCCCGGTCCGAAAACAACGCCACGTCGTCGGCTAGCTCTTCGGCCTCTCGCTCGCCGGCGACCAGGGCCAGGATCGGGTGTTCTGACCGGGCGGCCAGACCCGACAGGAGAAAGGCCCGGCCGGCAGGCGCCACGGCAAACCAGTTGGGCAACTGGTTGAGTTCGTAGGCTGACCAACGGTCGACGAGGGGGCGGAGGGGTGGCGTCATGTGCGAACAGGAATCGTAGCGGTGGTCGTACGTATCCCCATCAGGGCCCGGCAGGGGCGACGTAGGTTCCGGTGGCCAGGGCCACGAGGCGTTCCGAGTCATCTCCTACCCAGAGTCGGATCTCACCAAACATGCCAGATCTCCCCACTTTCAGAAGGCGGGCTAAGGCAAACAGATCATCGCCTACGGCCGGCCGAAGGAAATCTATGGACATATGCGAGGTAACCGCCATCGACTGCAGACCAATCTCTGTAAAAACTGCGAACCACAGCGCCGCGTCGGCGAGGCTGAACTGAACTGGCCCTGATATGTATCCGCCGGGTCGCAGCTGACCGGAGTCGTACGTCCACCGGGCCGTGGCCGTGCGGTGTCCCACCGACACACACCGATTCCCTGAGGCGGCCGCCGCCGGGAACTGCTCAAGGACAAATGCATCAATCAGCTCGGGAGTCACAGGGGTCACCAGGACGATTGTAGGCCCTAGGCGGACGGGTTCGTCTCAGCCCATTCGATGAGTCTGCGGAACGTCTCGGAGGCCGAACGGTAGGTCATTCCAAGCTGTCGAGCAGCATCCGAACCGTCGTGAATATGGTCGACCGACATGGTCCGAATCATCTCGGCGCACAGCTCGACTCCAAGCTTCCGGCCGATGGGGAGGAGCAACGGGCCGAGCAATGCCAGCGCCCGGACGATGCCCGAGGGTACGAATCGGACGTCAAAGCGACGGTCGGTGTCTCGGGCAAGCAAACCGAGAGCATCCCGGGTCGTCATGGTGAATCCCGAGAGAATCAGCCGATCGTCGCCAACGTCTGCATCGGCCGCCAACCGAATGGCCATAGCGCAATCGGCGATGTCGATGATCGAGATGGCAGTGTCGATCATGAGATTCAGCTTGCCATCGATCAGATCAAGGATCAGCTTGCCGGTACCCGTGACCCGACCGGGCCCCTGAACCGAACTCGGGGCTACCAGCACCAGACCGGTCGAACGACCGGCCGCCGCGGCTTGCAAACGTTCGTCGGCGGCCCATTTGGTCTCGGCATAGAACGAGGTGCGGTGGCCGACTGCAGCCGCCGAAGAAATATGAACCATCCGGCGGGCTCCGGCTCTCGTGGCGGCTTCGTAGACCGCCACCGGCGCCTCCACGTTGGTCGCCCACATCGAGGTTCGATCTTTCACACATAGACTGTTCACACCGGCGATGTGAAACACGGTGTCTGCCCCATCGACAAGGCCCTCAAGGTCGGCCAGATTCTCGACATCACCTCTGACGATCTCAACGTCACTCGGAAAGGAAACTGCCGAGGCTTCGGAGCGGGCCAGCGCCCGAACTCGCCAACCGTGCTCAAGCAATTCTCGGACGGTGGCACTCCCGACGGTACCGGAGCCGCCGGTCACGGCCGCCATTCGCATCAGAGTGCGGGGCGACTGACGAAAAAGCCCCGAATGTAATCCCAACCGGAGTACAAGGTGAGAACCACCGCCACGGCCATGAGGTACTCGTCCAGGTACCAGTTGCCGATTCGATCGCCTGACCGGACGATGGCGAAACCGAGGGCGACGAACT
>CAJQPD010000154.1 GCA_905480085.1 uncultured Acidimicrobiia bacterium | reverse complement strand
CTGTGTTGCCGTCCGGTTCCGACGGATCGGTGTTCAAAAAGAAGATATGCACCGGACCTTGCACGATGTCGTAGTAGCGCTCATTGCCCGAGGTGTTCGAGCTGACAATGCCGCCGCCTGGCAGCGTGTAGTAATCGAGATAGTCCGGCAGACCACCGCCGTCCTCGATGTCGTGGTTGCCAAGGGCCGGGAAGAAGCGGTTGAGCGCCGAGCCTTGCCCGAACGCCCCGTCGTAGTTGCCCATATAGGCGGCATAGTTCTTGCCAACGTTGGCGTCCTGGCCCGCCGGCCCATAGCTATTGTCGCCAAGCGTGATAATGAACTCAGGCCCGAGTCCACTGATCAACTGGGCCACGGCCGCTTCGTTGGGGTTACCGTCACCCAGGTCGCCCACCATCCCGAACCGAGCCGAGCCGGGTTGACCGGCCGATCCATCCACCGCCGTCACCGGAGCCAGATCCGAGACGATCGTCTGGCCGTCGTTCGCGGTGAGTTGCAGAACGTATGAGCCTGCCTCCGAGAAGGTGGCAGTCGTGTCGATCGCAGTAAGGTCACCAAACGTGACGGTGCCGGGGCCGGAGACTTTTGACCACGCCGTAGTCACACCGGTTACTCCGTCGTCGATGACGTCACCGTCGAGCGTGGCCGATCCAGACAGGAACGTCGAGTCTGCCCGGGCCTTGACGATTGGCGGGAGGTTGGCCGAACCAGACCCATACTCGACATGGAGAACCGGCGCATTGTTGGCGCCACCTTCGAACGAATCGGCCACCCGCTTACCGGTACCCGTAATGATGAAAACCACGGCGTTGCCCGACACCCACCCGGGCCGGTCGATGACCTGCTGAAGCACCGCGCTGAGATCAGGAGTGGCCTGAGCAGAGCCGGTAAGCTTGGTGGCAGTCCAGGCAGGTGGCGCCCAGGCGACCGTCACAGAACCCTTCAGTCGACTCGAGATGTTGCCGGGGGTTGTGATGAACGTTCCCGGATTGTCGGCCGCCTGGACCCCGATCGTCAGGTCGGTCTGACCAGAGTGCACCTCGTCGGACCTGAACTGGAGGTACGCCGAAGCGATCTCTGCCCCGGCCGGAATTGCCACCGCCGAGTACCGAATACCTACCGTCTGGGTCGACGTTTCCTCGACCAACTCAAGATCCGAGCTGCCAAGGGTCATCGAGCCAGAAGCACTTTCCTCGGCGTCGTCGGTCCCATCCGTGACGACCGCCGTCAACGAGAATGGCGCGGCCTCTGCAGCTTGAATCCAGCCGGCCACGGGCGGGACGCAAAGAATAACACTAAGAGTGACTACAACACTGACAAATCGAGGGCGCCTACGCGGCCGACGATGCAATCCCCTAGATCTCCCCCAAGGAGCCATTTCCCCCAACCTTCCCCATTAACTGCCGCAAGCATAGACCGGAGGCTCTGTTCGTAAACCGCAATGACTGACATTGCTATGAAAAATGGTTCGATAGGCCCAGGTCATCCCAACCGAAACTGCGGATGGATCGCCCACAATCTGTAACCAAGAACAGGCTCAGAATCGCCGTCTTTCGACGAGATCATCGCCGCCGACCACAAGGTTGAACCTCGCGACGATATGCCAGAGGCCTACCGGCAAACCTTGATCCGCCAGATCGCTCAGCATGCCCATTCAGAGATCATCGGGATCTTCGTGCTGTCCATTCTCAACGCCATCGAACGCTGGTGCCGGCCTGACGGCCGGGTGGATCAAGCCGCCCTCGGGAGCGAGATATATTGGTTCGCCACCCCCGGGCATTTCCCAAGAAATGGAAGCGGTCGATCTCCCCGAGTGACTCCGGGCCACGCCAGGTACTCACGAGGGTTCGCGTTGTTGGAGCCGGACCCCGTCAAAGGGCGGGGGCACACCCGTGTCGACTAGATACCCAGGGACTCGTGTAGCGCCGCCTCGTCGATGGTCGCATCTCCACGGCGACGGTGCCAGCGATCCCACAGGACCAACATGGACGGAAGCACCAACAAGGAGAACAACAAGGCATAGGCGATGGCGTAAAACGTGACAGCTCCAAATTGCTGGAACGGGGTCAGATTCGATGTCACCAACGAGCCAAACCCGGCCATCGTTGTCAACGCCGACCCTGCGAGCGCCCCGCCAGTGTGGAGGGTCGTCGATCTAATCGCCTCCCCGGTCGATTCGAACCGGATACGGTCTTCCTGGAATCGATGTGTGATGTGGATCGTATACGGCACCGCGATCCCGATCGCCAGCGCCGAAATGGTCGCGGTGACTGGACCGAACGGAATTCCCGTCATCGCCATCGTCCCGAAGGTTGCGAGAATCACCAGGACTACCGGGAGCATGGTGATGACACCCAAAAACGGTCGGCGAGACTCGACCCAGAAGTTCACGATCAACAATATCGTGGCGGCGATAAGCGTGATCCACAACGAACTCACCTGCGACGATTGGAGGGACTTCACCACGACGTCGCCGATGATGTTCTGCGATGTCGGAATCGCCGTTGCACCAGCCTGATCCACCGGCGCAAAGGCGTCGTTGAGCCCATCATTCAGGGCGCCGGCGCGAGAATCGCCCGCCTGGGTATTGATCGTCCACAGTGCCGCGTCATAGCTACCCGAATCACTCGAATGGATCACAGATTCAAACGTCGTCGGGTCGGCTCCTGCGGCGGCTGAATACAAAGCGGTCACATCGGCCGATGCCGGTACCTTGAAATCGGTCCCCATCCCGACAGCCTCTGCCGCTTCGGCCACCGTCGGATCAAATGTCGGCGAGGTTGGCTGTACCAGACTGGCAATAATCGAGATCGGTGAAGTGGCCGCCGCGGCATCGCCGAATGTGATCACATCGGCGGTCGAACCGAGGTTCGCAAACGCATCGACCTGGGCGTTGTGTACCGAGGCAGAAGCAATATCGCCCTCGATCAACACACTGGTTGCCTCGCCAAACCCGCCGCCGAAGTCCTCTGTCAACTGGTCGACAGCCGCCAGCAGCGGGCTATCGGACGGCACGAAATCGGTAAACGAGAACTTCGTTTCGAGCTGACGAAAACCTGCGTAACCAAGCACACCAATCAAGAGCGCCACGATCACGACCGGAATCGCAGCCTTGTCAGCCAGCACCCCGGTCGGCCCGACAATCTTGGGCAAATAGATAATCGTGAGACCAACCACTGCACCGATGACGGCGAAGATCCACACGGAAGGGAGTTCGAATACGTCCCCGAACCCGACACTGCGAATCCCCGCCTCGATGAGAACGCTCAGAAGGTAGACAACCGCGCCACCGCCCGCGCCCGCCAAAGTGGATCCGATCGGGCCGCCCTTGGCATCCTCAGCGGCGAAGTCTCGAGGATCGAGGCGGTCGCCCGCCCGCCGGTCGAGTAGAAACCTGAGTGCCGGAACCAACGTGAGCATAAGTGCAAAAGACACGATGATTCCGACGGCCGCCAAAATGCCAAAGTCTTTGAGCGCAGGGATCGGGCTGACCAGGTTGGTCAAGAATCCGACCGCGGTCGTCACGGTTGCCAAAATAAGGGCGACTCCAACCGTCCGAATGGCCGTCTCGGTAGCGACTTCGACACCGCGCTCCTGGCCGAACTCTTCCTGATATCGCGAGGTCATGTGAATGCCATAGTCGACACCAAGACCGATCAGAAGAATCGGAAGAATCTGAACAATCTGATTGAAGTTTCCGATGATCCCCAGATACTTCGGGCCGAGCAACACGCCAATCCCATTCATGATGGCAATAGCGAAAAAAATGGCAAACATGGTTAGACCCATCGTGGCCATCATCCGGCGGACCGAACGAACCATCCCGTTCGAACCGCTCAATCGTCGCCAGTAGTTGAACATCAAGATGACGACAATGATGAGAGCCGCCAGTCCAAACATCCGGCCGATCTCAGCAGTGCTGTCTCCACCGGTAGCAAAGATCAACTCAAAGGAGAAGCCCGTCGCTTCAAAGCCGTCTGGTAGATCAAGCTGATTGAGTTCGTCAACGAAGGCTTGCTGGCGAAGGGAGAACGCTTCGAATGCGGCCGAATCAGCCTGGTCGGGACTGTTTAGAAACAGGATCATGAGCCCGCTCGAGGCCGACGGAACGCTGAGGTCTTTGTCGGTGCTCAGGAGGTTTTCGACCAGACCCACCTGCCCGACCGGAATGAAAGACAAACGGTCGAGGTAGGCAGCCTTGAGCTGGGCATCGCTTGGATTTGACGGCAGATAGGACGCCGAAAAGCCGGAAGGCAGCTCGGATGCGCTGATGGCGGCCGACAGGCTGGCCTCTTCGTCCATGGTCAACGGTTCAGAGAGAGCGACGCTAATCAGCCCTTTCGAAGCGCTGGGGCCGGCCGGGTCCTTGTCGTTTGACAGGAGGAAGTCGAGAAGGGGAGCAAACTCAGCCGGCACAAAAGCGAGTCGCTCCGAATAGACCGCCTTGAACTCATCGTCGCCAGGCGCCGCCGGTAGGGCGGTTACCGAATAGCCATCTGGAAGGGCAAGGTCCGAAAGACCCTGCTCAAAGGCAGCCAACTCGTCTGAGCTCAGGGGTTCCGTCAACGTGAACGACACCAGACCGGCGGCGGCGCTTGGAACGGACAGGTCCGCGTCATTCGATGCGAGAAAAGCCAGAACCGGCTGGATCTCGGGCGGCAGGTCGGGCAATGACCCCAGGTACGCCTGCTTGAGGTCCGCCGTGGGAACATCTGCCGGCACATTCCCTTGTGCGATGGCGCTCTCGACTGGAAGCAGATAGGAGGTTACCGGCGCCTGATCGCCCTCCGGCAGTTTGGCTCCGAACACCCCGAACCCGACATCTTGGATCGCTTGAACGGCTTGCAACCCCTCAGCCGTGAACACATCGCCGCCGGAAGACCGAACAGCAACTTGAAGGGATGGTCCTTGGGAGGCCGACCCTTCCATAGCCGCCAGGAAGCTGGTAACCGGAGGCTGTTGACCGTCGGTGGGAACCTTGGCGGCCGCCGCCGAACTGAAGACGGCTTGCTGTATTGCTTGGGAGGCTGCCAACCCGGCAGGGCTGATCACATCAGTCCCGCTAACCGCGATCTGGATGGAGGGCCCCTGGCCGGCCGCTCCCTCCAGCGGAGCCAAAAAGCTGACGACTGGAGGCTGCCCGTTCGATTCCTGCAGATCCCCGCTCAGCTCCGACGCAGCCAATGCCTCGGTGATGGCCTGGACAACCTGAGCGCCTTCGGCCGAAACAACGTCATCGGATGACACGATTACCTGAAGTACTGACCCGGACGACTCGTCACCGAACAATTCGCCGATCCGGGTCGAAGCATCCAGAGCGGCGGCTTCCGGGGCAAACCCGTCATTGGCATCGGCTTGGACGACAAACTGGTTGAAGTACGACAAACCGACACCAACCACCAGCACCAAACCAACCGTGAGCCACGGGAAGCGCTGGACCGAGCGCGACAGTAACCGTACGAGAGCTTTCACGAGAATGAACCCCTTTTAATCAGCAATTTCAGGCCTAGCTACAAAACTTGCGGATGCCAGGCTACGCCTGGCGTTCGTTTAGACCAACCCGAGTTCGTCGGAAGCTTCGAAAAACCGTCGGAGCTCGGCGTCGCTTCCCACCGACACCCGCAGACCACCCGGAGTCGATCGCGTGATAACGCCAAGTCCCTGGAGCGCTTGAAACATGGCGGAGGGATCGTCCATCGGCAGGAACACGAAGTTCGCCTGACTCGGCACGTACCGCACTCCTCGATCGGCCAACCCGGCCTCAAGGCCCCGGCGGCCGGCGGCGTTTGCCTCCTGACGTCTGGCAAGCTCACCAGGGTCTCGCAGTGACTCGGCAGCGGCCACTTGCGCAACCGTGGTGACCGTGAACGGGGCCTGCACCTTTCGCAGCTCAGCGAGGGTGACGGGCATACCCACCGCATAGCCAATCCGAAAGGCTGCCAACGCGAACACCTTCGAGAACGTCTTGGTGACAATGACGTTCGGTCGGCGCACCGCTTCGGGAACCATCGAGGCCCATTCCGAATCCGTGACATACTCCCCATACGCTTCGTCAACTACCACCAACACGTCGTCGGGGACCGCATCAAGGAATCGACGGGTGTCCTGTGTCCCTGTCAGTGTCCCGGTCGGGTTATTCGGGGAACACAGATACACGACGCTCGTCGTCTCGTCGATGGCGTCAAGCAGTCCATTGAGGTCTACCCGGTAATCGCCGTCGAGCGGCACCGGGCGACCGGTCGCACCAGCCAATTGAGTCGCCAGGTCGTAGATGACAAACGAGGGCTGCGGGAAAACCGCCGAAGTCCCCTGACCTCCTACGGCCAAGGCAACTTCGCGCAAAATCGCCGAAGTCCCCGCCCCAAACCACAGATTGTCGGCCGCAACACCTAGATGTTGGGCCGTCAACGGTGTCAATTCGCGCATGGCATTGTCGGGATAGCGGTTGGCTTTCATGACCGCCTCGGCAACCACCCCCTCGACCGATGGGAACGGACCCTCAGGGGATTCGTTTGAGGCGAGTTTGACGATATCGCGTTCGTCCAACCCGATGTCGGCTGCCACCGCCGCGGTTGTTCGTCCCGCCACATATGGGTGTATGGAAGCTACTTCGGGTCGGATCCGGATCATGGCCCGATACTACCGATCGGTGGCCCCGACACAGATCCCACTCTCGGTAGTGCGGCCACCCTGGAACGGTCCCGGTGAGGGTGAGACTTGTCGAAGCGGGAAGAGGGAATGAGATGGCTCTGGCTTTTGAGATCACAGCCGCCATGATGACAGGCCTTTTTTTCTTCGCGGGACTATACGTCCTACGCGAAGCACGTCAGATTTCGGAACCCCGATTAGCCAGGCTGATGCATGCCATCGCACTAGCTTCGCTAATCATGTCGATGGTCGGGGCTTTCTTCGTCCTTGTGGGCATAGCTCACATCGACCTTAAGGCAACCGATTCGATCGCCGCAGCAATGATTTTCGGCTTCGCTGTGATGAACGCTCTCTCCAATCAGATCCCGGAAACGTCGGTCGCCGATCTCGGCCTGACAACTCGCGAGCTTGAGGTGGTGAGTGTGATAGCCCACGGATCCATTGCGGACGCGCAGATCGCCGACATGTTGTTCATTTCCAAAGCGACCGCCACCACGCATGTGCGAAACATCCTCAAGAAATCCGACCTCAGCAACCGGCGTGACCTCATGCTCCTCAGCGGTTGGCAAGAGATCGACCCCAGCCACCGGCCGGTCCGCCCCCGGGGCTGACGAACCACCCCTCGTCGTCCCGGCCGAGTAATCTCCTGCAGAATGCGACGACGAGACTCCGCGAACACGAAGGCTGGCCGACACCGCGACAGCCGCAGTTGTCGACGTGGACATAAAATGTCCGAACCGACCCGGCTGGCAGGCGGCATCAACCGGAGGGCCTGTCTCGTGTGTGACTGGACCGAGATCGACCTGACCGATACGGCGGTTCCCGCCAGGCTTGTCGCCCGCAAGCCGATGTGGCAATAGCCGGTGGGCACCATCCTTTCTGAGATACGTGCCGGGGGCGGGCTCATTTGGCGCCCGAACAAGAAGGGCAGCGTCGATGTTCTGCTCGTCCACCGTCCAGGATATCGGGATTGGACCTTCCCGAAGGGGAAGCAAGACGATGGCGAAGCCATCCGAATGACGGCCCGGCGGGAAGTGGCCGAAGAAACCAATCTGTACTGCCGTCTCGGCAAGTTGCTTGGCACCATCGAATACCTGACCGGCGGCGGTTCACCGAAGATCGTTCACATGTGGGAAATGGCCTACTCACACGGTTCCTTCAAGCCAAACAGCGAAGTCGACAAGGTGCAGTGGGTCCCAGCCGGCAAGGTCACCGACATGTTGACCTATGAACGGGACCGGGAGTTTTACCAATCGTTGAAACCAATGTGGTGGGTTGGGAAGCCGTGGATGCAGTTGATTCGACACGCCGAAGCGGGCCATCGACGAACCTGGACCGGCGACGATCGGACCAGACCGTTATCGGCGCTCGGGCGTCAACAAGCCATGGTTCTGCGCGAGCGATACGCCGATAAAGGACTCGATCGAATCGTCTCGAGTCCTTTTGTTCGCTGTGTGCAAACCGTTGAGCCACTTTCGGCGGCTACCGGGATCGAAATCGAAAAACATCCGGCGCTAGCCGAGGGTGCCGACCCAAAGGCCACCGCCGAGCTGCTGGGAGAGCTGTCAACCGGCCGATCAGCCCTTAGCTCGCACGGTGATGTCATAACTGGCGTCATGGAGTATCTGGCCAGACGTGGCTTGCGGCTCAGCGAGCCATTCGACACGAAAAAAGGCTCGGT
>CAJQPD010000153.1 GCA_905480085.1 uncultured Acidimicrobiia bacterium | reverse complement strand
CTTTGGCATGGTTCTCGGACAGATCCCACCTCCCAGCCGGGCGGCCCAGATGGCCTCGACGAAGGCTTTCATGGCTGATCTCAATGCGACCGGTATTACCGGAGTGATCGATCCGGGCGGCTTCGGCGTGATCCCCGAGTCATATGGAGCACTCTTTGATACCTGGCGATCCGGAGAAATGACGTTACGGGTTGGCCTCTATGTTGTTCCAGGTGGGCGCGGTACCGAGGTGGAGGACCTGCGTCAATGGGTCCGATACGTCCAGCCCGGTTTTGGCGACGACATGCTCCGCTATGTCGGCGCAGGCGAGATCCTTACCTTCGGCTGCCACGACCTCGAAGGGGTCAGGGCATTCGAAGTCTCGAAGGAGGCCAAAGCCGATCTTGCCGAGATCACCCGTATGTTGTCTCTGGCCGGATGGCCGATCCATATGCACGCGGTTCTCGACCCGACCATTGGAGCCGTTCTCGATGTGTTCGAGGAGGTTGCCGCCGACATTGGCCTCCGGGGTCGGATATCGCTGGCTCATGCCGAACCGATCGGGCGCCGCAATCTTGAACGGGTCAAAGCGTTGGGGATCGGAATTGCGATCCAGGATCGGATGATCATGCGGTCAGCTGATTCGGCCGCTTTCTGGGGTGAGGAGGTCGCCATCGACGCGCCGCCGCTCCGGGATATCCTCGACCTGGGAATCCCGTTGGGTGCCGGTACGGATGGGACGGTGGTCGCTTCCCATGATCCCTGGCAATGCATCCACTGGCTGGTGACCGGCCAGTCCGTCGATGGCGCCCCGCCCCGTTCGGAACGCCATCGGTTGACTATTGAAGAAGCGCTGGCCGCCTACACGTCGGGGAGCGCCTGGTTCTCGCTCGATGAGCACAAACGGGGGACGCTTCGTCCTGGCATGGCTGCCGATATCGCGGTTCTGTCCGATGATGTCTTTGCCATTGACCCTGATTCACTTATCAGCGTTCGGTCGGACCTAACGCTGGTCGGTGGTGTCGCCGTCCATGCTGACGGACCTTTTTCGGGGACCGTCGTCTAGCGCACGGTATGCCGGATCCTTGATATGGACGTGGCCACAACTTCTCAAGTTCCTCCGCATGGCTTGGCGCGTCCCGATAGGCTCGGAATCCGTAAGGGGGCGCACGGCACGTAGGCCGTGGGCTGGATCGGTTGAATGGAGGCACGGCGATGAGGCGAACGGCACGCGGGTTGGTGGCGGTTGTATTGGTACTGGTGGCGGCATGCGGTGGCAGCACCGACACCGGGGCAGCGGAAACGACAGCGACTTCCGCCACACCTTCAGGATCAGATCAAGGTTCGGCCACGACCGTGGCGGCGACTCAGACGACCGTCGGTGAATCCAACACGGACGAACCTGCCGATCAGCCGTCCCAGGGTAATTCTGCTGGTTCGATCGATGGCAGCGACATCAACTGGGCCACGGTCGACCTAACAACCATCGATTGGGCGAACATTGACATGACGACCATTGACATGATGGCGATCCGTGACAACCCGACCGCCGCTGACCTTGATGAGGCGACGACGACCCTAATCGCGTCTCGTATCTTCCCGGGTTCAGCCACCCTGACAATTGGAAACGAAGTCTGGGAGTTCGACAGTTTTGACTGCGCCTTTGGGCATGACAATACCGAGAGCGCCGTTTACTCCTTTACCTCCAACTCGTTCGGAGAACACTCCGATGGCACCCGGGTCCAGATGCAGGCCAATGTGCGTAACGAATCGGGTGATGGTCGAGTTGAAGGCGACGGTCTGACCCATGAGCTCTTCATCAACGATATCGAAGACTTCGAAAATCCCGTCGTCGACTGGCAAGCTGGCCCGCCGGTCGGGATCACGCTCAATGGCGACAGCGTGACGTTCTCGGGAGATTTCGACAATGGGCTTACCGATGAAGTGGAAGCCGTTCCGGGCACCCTCGAAGCCGAATGTTCCACGACTAGCCGTCGATAAGGCGGCAGATCAGCCTTGGACGGAGAACAGTTCCCAGACGCCGGGGATGCCTTTGAGGGATTGCTCTCCGATCGAGGTGAAGACGAGGCCCGATCCGGCCACAAGGTCTTTGACAGTCCGGGAAACGACAACCTCACCTGACCCAGCGAATCCCATGACCCGCGAAGCGAAGTGAACGGCGACTCCACCGATATCGTCGTCGCGTAGTTCGATCTCTCCGGTGTGGAGTCCAGCGCGAATTTCGATCTCGAGATCCCGAGCGCCAAGGGCAATGGCCTGGCCACACCGTATGGCGCGGGCCGGGCCATCGAACGTAGCAAGAATGCCATCCCCGGTTGTCTTGATGAGACGGCCCCGATGATGCTCGATCTGCTTGCGACAGAGAGCGTCGTGCTGATCCAGCAAGCGCCGCCAGCCGTGATCACCCATCTCCACAGCTTGGACGGTTGAATCGACGATGTCGGTAAACAGGACCGTCGATAGCACGCGGGTGACCTCACGCTCCGGTCGCGTTCCGGTGACGAATTCTTCGAGTTCGGACAGGATCGATTCGGAGTCGTCAGTCCATGGGAGATGATCCTCGCCGCCGAGTTCGACGAGTACGGCGTCAGGCATCCGTTCAGCCATATAGCGAGCACCCTCGATGGGTGTGGACCTGTCGCCCGTACGGTGAACGATCAACGTAGGCACTGCGACACTGCCCAATATGTCCCGGATGTCGATTTGATCGTTCATCAATGCCAGGGCATGGGCGGCCGCCGGACTGGCGGCTGAGCGAGCGTACTTCACAAAGCCATCGAAGAACGCCTGGTTACCAATCATGGAGGGAGCTCTTGCTTCAATTCCCACCCCGTCCGGCCAGTGATTCAGTACCAGATCGAGGCGCTTCGCCTGAGCTTCGGGACCCGGAGCCCACGGATAGTCGGCCCGCACACTCTTGGCTGCGTATCCGCCGTAGAGCATCAACCCGAGGGTCCGTTCGGGATAGGTTGCCGCGAAGAGCGTACTGAGCACAGCTCCTTCAGAGTGGCCAAACAGATACGCCTCCTCGCAGCCCACGGAATCCATCACGGCCCGCACGTCGTCCATTCGTTGTTCCATGGTTGGTAGGTGTTCGATGGAGACCCGGTCGGACAGGCCCACACCTCGTTTGTCGAACATGATCAACCGGCTGAACTGGCTGAGTCGATGCAGGAACTGGGCTTGATACGGATCTTCCCACATCATGTCGAGGTGGGAGATCCATCCGGACACATACACCAGGTCGGGGCCGTTGGCTTCGGACACCTGGTATGCGATGTTGATGTCGTCGCTCTTGGCATACCGAACGGGCGGTGGGGTCGGTGTCTGCACAGTGGTCCTATGGCTGAGTCGGGCCGATACTACCGAGGCCCCATGCCGGCCGGACCAATGCTCTCCGAAACGGGACCGGGTGGAAGGTATCGAGGGTGTCTGGCCATTTGCCATCGACACCATCGCTGCAATGAGAATCTCCCGGCGGACTCCGGGAACATTCGGACCATGACTGGCCCGGCTGATCCGGTATCGTGAGTTCTGACCTGGGAGAGACTGATGGACGACCGGACGAAGGTGGCGGGACCAAGAGGAGCGGTGGGATGACCTTTGCCTCCGAAACCTGGGTGGTAACCGGAGCATCGCGTGGGGTTGGTGCGGCCATCGCCGACGGCCTCTGGGAGCGAGGCGCCCGATTGGTTCTCAACGCCCGGAAGGCTGCTGCCCTTCAGGCCAAGGCCGATGAGCTTGGCGACCCGGGCCGGGTGCGGGTGGTGGCCGGTGACATCGGTTCGGCTGAAACCGCGGTCCATATCGCAGCTGCAGCCGTCGAACTCGGTGGCCCATTTGGCGTCATTCACAATGCAGCGGTAGCCGGGGCCGGTCCAATGATCTGGGAAACCACCGCAGGCGAATCGGTGGCGATTCTTGGAGCAAGCCTCGATGGCGGTTTGCACCTCGTCAGGGCGATGGTGCCGGCGATGCTTGAACAAGGCGAGGGATGTTTCGTCTTCGTCGGATCTGGCATCGCCGAGCGGAATCTGATCGGGGTCGGGTCCTATGGAATCGCCAAGGCAGGTGAAGAGTATTTGGCCCGCCAGCTTGCCCTTGAAGCTCCAGGACTGGCCAGCTTTGTCTGGCGGCCGGGGGTAGTTGACACCGACATGCAGACCGAGGCCCGGTTGGCTCCCACCGAAGTAAGCAAGGTGTTCAAGTCGTTTCAAGACGATGGCATGCTGGTCACGCCGGCCGAGGCTGCCGCCGATCTGCTGCGCCATTTGTCGGGGAATCGGTCCGCCCTGAGTGGCACGATGGTGTCGGTACCGCGCAAGGGTTAGGCGGCGCGACTACCCGGTCGGCGTCTGGCTAGCTGGTGGCGAAGCGCTCCAGGAACCGTTCGAGGCGAGGGAAAGCTCGCTCATAGAATTCCTTTGGGTCTTCGCCAAGGTTGAGCATGAAGTTGACAAACATGATCGTGCGAGCCGCCATGAACGTTTCGAGCTGCCATTCGTATTCGACTGGCCACGGCGCCACCTGGCGGTAGCCGGTCTCAAAGGCGGCCCGCAAGTCGGCGTACTCGGGGTGATCGCGCTCGTAGAACAGCGTGATGGCGATGTCCTGAACCCGATGTCCCCACGCCACGTCTTCGAAGTCGAGGGCGATCATTCGTGATCGGGCCACGTGCACGTTCCAGGGATGCAGGTCGGCGTGGATGATCTGGGCTCGCTTCGGGTCCAGCCTCCCGAAGGCCGGAGTCACCGCGTCGATGGCCCGTTCGAGGATGTCCATCCGACCGCCGGCGAAATGGTGGGCGTGTTCCGGCAGGTGATAGACGACCGGATCGGAGGGCTCCTGCCAATAAAAGACCTTGTCCCAGGCCATCGGTTGATGAGGTGGCTGATAGTCCTTCCCGGCGATGTGCAGGCTCGCTGAGAGCCGGCCCAACTGTTCGTACCGGGGCGGGGTCAGGTCTTCGGCCAGCGGCCTGCCAGGGATCCATTCGAACAAGACGCATCGCCGTGGCTCCGGCACCCCGGTCGCCGCGGCGTAGACCGAGCGCTCGCCTGAGGTGGCCGGCACGACCCGGCACACATCAAGGTCGGATTCTTCCAGGGCCACCAACCAGTCGAGTTCGACAGCAACGTCTTCGTCTGTGTGGTCCTGGAGGTAGTCGACCCGGAGCGCGTAGGTCGACGTGGCCGTGTCGATGCGGAAGATAACGTTGGTGAAGCCACCGACCAGGCGCATGGACGTCGGCGTGATCGGATAATGACGGAGGGCTTCGGTGGCCACCGCTCGGATCCGTCGAAACCGTCCTCGTTCAGTGAGTTGTTCCCATGGTTTCACGGCGATGGAGCGTACCAGGGGTGTTCGTGACCCGGATCGGCTGCTTCGTCCGTATCCACCCGGACTCCGACCGGGTTCGCTAGGTTTGATGGTGGAGGAATGGCCATGGCAACCGTTGGAGATTCGCCGTCTGAATCCTCTTTTTCGTCCCATCAGCCAGAAGTCCTCGTACTCGGCGGCATGCAGTCCCTTGAAGTTGTTGGTGAGTCGCGTCATCAGGACGCACTTTGGCATATCGTCGGCGAGCATCCCGGGGGACCCGACCGGATCCGCCAGAACGTGATCGCGATCCTGCGGCCTGACCCGAACAACCCGTATGACGAATACGCCGTAGATGTCGTGGTGACCGACCATCGTGTCGGCCATCTGTCCCGGGAGGATGCGGCCGACCTGCAGCATGCCATCGTCCGTCTTGAACGGCAGCACGGCAGATCGATTGGACTGCGAGGCGTCATCGCCGGTGGGGGACGGCGGGCGAATGGTCCCGGGCAGTTGGGGGTGTTTCTCTCGTATGATCCGACCGATTTCGGCTTGCCGCCTACCGCGGTCGATGACTCTGCGACCCCGCGTCCTGGTCGTCGGTCGGTGAGGACCGGATTGAGCGTGGCCGCCTCGACCGACCGGGAAGACTCCCGCTACGACCTGTCCTGGGTGGATGGACTGGCTGGAGATTCGGTCCGCCGCATCGGCCAGGTGCGCAAGTTGTTGGGTATCGAGACCCATCCGATCGATCGTCACTTCATGTTTGCCCAGCTCGAGAAGGACCTCTATTACTGCCGGGACACCTTTGAGTCTGCTTTGACGGAGTATGACGAGGTTTGCGTCCTCCACGACTCCGAGATGGACGCGATCCGGGCTGGACTGGTCGAGAAGTTTGGCAAGGTTCCGATGCTTGAGACCTATCGGCAGATGTGTATTCGGCAGCAGAAAGCCAAGGCCTGGGACTCGGGCCTGCTCTGGGCCGAACGTGGCATTGCTCTATACGGATCCGAGGCTGCCAACGGCGAATGGGTAACCGATCTCGCCGACCGCGCCACCCGGTTCCGCCAGAAGATCGCTGAGGGGGTAGGCGCCTAGCGTTGCTCACTTCCCGGCCAGTCACGGCGCCGTCCACCACGGGTCACCGAGGAGCGGTTGTTGTTCGGTCGTGATGGTCGGAAGTCGGCCGTGTTCATCCGACCAGACGAGTTGGATCGCTTGGAACCCTTTGGACCCGCTCGCCCGACGATAAATGGCCATGTTGAACCATTCTCCGGCGGCGATGATGTCAGCATCCACTTCGAGAACGGCGACCCGTGAGGCATTGCCGCAGGAATGGACCATGATGTCGCCTGGCACGGGCCAGGGCTCATCGCCCGTGGTTGACGCTCGGCAGAGGTCGTTGAGCATGGTGGCGGCTTGCCTATCGGGCATCCCGACGATGATGAGTTCCGGCTGACCGAACCGTTCGATTCCGATCGTGTACACCCAGTTGGGTCCAAGCTCGTCCGCAGATGATGAAACCGACTGGCATGCCCATCCATTCTGTTTGATGGTCTTTGTGAGATGTCTTTGGTATTCGCGCAGCGACATACCCTGGCAACGAAGACACATGGTGCTTCCTCCCTATCCATTGGTGCGACTCTCGGGAAGTGCGTTTGGGGGAAGCTTCTTCAATGGAAGTGCCTTCGGGCTGGTCGCCCGACGCTTTCAGGGTGGTTCGGGTTTGTTGGTGTAGGTGTGTCCGAGTCGGCTGGTCCATTGGTGGTG
>CAJQPD010000152.1 GCA_905480085.1 uncultured Acidimicrobiia bacterium | reverse complement strand
CCCCCGGGGCCGATATCGTTCGCATGTCCGTCGGCAACACCATACCGAGATCGTTGGCAGCCGGAACAATTCGTGAGGGTGAACTTAGACGGGCGACTTCAAGAGTCAGCTCCAACCTCTGCTGCTCGGCCGTGGCGATTTGAGTTTCAAGTTCTTGAAGCTCAAACGCACTTCCGTCCAGAGCCGTCTGGGAGTAAATGAGGCCGAAGAAAACCAGGGCCACGACCAGGGTATAGCCAACCCATGCCGCCATCCTGGGACGCACGGTTGCCCGTGAGGAGATCAAGCGAATAGACTCCACCGACGGGCGGGGCATGACCCGGGCCGTCACGCAGCCACCTTCTGAGCACAACGAAGCTTGGCACTCCTGGCCCGAGGATTGGACGCAACTTCTGCATCATCCGGACTAATTGCCTTGCGGGTAACAATGATCAGTTCCGGAACCGTATTACACGCACAGACCGGGAGACCAGGCGGGCAAACGCAGGTTTGGGCTGCCGCCGCAAACCGCTGCTTCACAATGCGGTCTTCGAGCGAATGATAGGAGATGACGACACACCGCCCGTTCGGGGCGAGACGTTCGATGGCGGCGTCGAGACCGCGCTCAAGTTCGCCCAACTCATCGTTTACGGCGATCCTGAGTGCTTGAAATGTACGGCGAGCAGGATGCCCACCGGTCTTTCGGGTGGCGGCCGGAATTGCCTCGCGCACGATCGACGCCAAGGAGGCGGTATCGGCGATAGGTCGTGCTTTGCAGATCGCTCGCGCGATCCGGACGGAGAAGCGTTCCTCCCCGTACTCGCGAATCACCCGGGCCATGTCGGCCTCTGACCATTCATTCACAATCACGCCGGCCGTTAGCGGCCCATCACCCATCCGCATGTCCAGCGGCCCGGGGTGCCGGTAAGAGAAACCGCGCGTTGGTTCGTCGAGTTGGTGACTTGAGACGCCGAGGTCGAAAAGCACCCCATCGATGGATTCGATTCCCTCGGCGTCGAGTATTTGGGCGAGGTTTCCGAACGATCCGCGCACAAACGAGAAGTGCTCGTTGTCGGCCAGGTCGGCTGTATTCGGACCGGCGTCCGGATCTTGATCGAGCCCGATCACATCGAGGCCGCCCCGGTTCAGCAGACGGCGAGTGTGACCACCACCACCGAAGGTGGCATCGAGGATCACACCGCTTTTAATGTCGCTGAACATGTTCATGACTTCCTCTGCCATCACAGGCTCGTGGTAGGGATTGGGCTGATGCATTGCCAGCCCCCCGGGCGCTGGCACCAAACGGAAGCGGGCGGAGTAAGGGGCCTTCCAATCTGGTAACCGGGGGGCTGGCGATGAACCAGCCGATGTTGTCCTAAATGCCATGTTCTGAGAGAGCCTCCTCGATGTCCGAGTAGAAGTCATCTGCCGCTTCCGACATCGACTCCCACGTGGTCGTATCCCAAATCTCTATGCGGTCGGACATCCCGATGATCGTGACGTCCTTATCAAGACGGGCATAGTCCTGAAGCTTTGCGGTGATAGCTACCCGGCGTTGTTTGTCGGGGACCTGGCTATCTGCGGAGGCAAAAAACGAACGAGCGTAGGAGCGAGCTCGGGCGTTGGTGCGAGGCAGCTCCCTCACCCGTGCCTCCTCTTCCGCCCACTGGTCGAGCGGGAAGACGAAAAGGCAGCGTTCCTGCCCTTTGGTGATGACGCAGCCATCGGAGAAGTGATCGCGGAACTTGGCGGGCAGCACGAGGCGGCCTTTGGGATCCAGTGTGTGTTGGTATTCACCGACGAGCACTTGTCTTGGTTCCTGTCGTTCATGAGCGGGGTCCTTCCACTGCGCCCCACTTTGCACCACTTCGACCCATTTGTCAACTCTCTTGAACCATTTTTCTCCTTTTTCGCCAACTTTCCCCTCAGAATGCGCGCCAAGACACAGTTCATCGGAACTCCCGCCCACCTCAACTCGACCATTCGGACGAACTCACAAGGGTCAATTCGGCTGACCTGGACCGCCATATGGTCAGGTCGTCCACTGCCATGCACCAAATATCACGCATGTAATTACACGCTTTGTATTCATAACACCCGAAGAAACCTCTTAAGAGACACTGAATACCGCCCGAAAACTTTGACAACAACAGGAAACCTTTTGTCACGCAACGTAGGAGATGCCGACAATGGTTAGGAAGCTCGTATTGCTCGCTGTGGCTGTGTCCACAGTGCTGGCGGCGATACCGGTGTTGGCGGCCACCCGTCCCACCGACATCGCAACGACCAGTTATCAAGACTCCGAATCGGAGTCATCATCAAGCGTCGTTGGCCTTCCGGGTATCCTCGGCGCGCAAAGTGTTTCAGCAGTTTCGGGACAGCTAGCTCCGGGGCAGCGATACACGGGGGACGGATTTGCCCTCGAGGTCCAGAACATCGACATCTCGACTTCCCTGGTTCGTGAGGGCTATCTCGAAGTACGGATCGGGGTTGCCTATCAGAACAATGGTATGAGCCCGATCCCCTATTCGGCTACGGCCTTTGCCGGTGAGTACGACTACCCGGAATTACAGATGATCGATGACGAAGGGGTCGTCTACCCATTGGACCGCACTATCGCCGATCATGCGGTAGCCGGGTCTGATCTACCATCGATCCCGGTCGGTCTTCCCGGCCACTGGACCGTGGGATATCAGGTACCCAAGACCCAAACTTCGGATTTGGCAATAGAGTTGGTCAAGGACGGATCAGTCGTTGCCACCTGGGACCTTGATGCCGATTCGGTTTCTCTCCAGGGATGGGCAGCACCCGAAGGAGCCACCGTCGTTGGCGTTACCGAAGACATCGCCTGGTCCGACGGACTCGTGGTCGACTTTCACACAACCTACGGGGACGCCTGCGGCGATCCGTACTCGGTCGTGAGCGCCGGCAACGCGAAAGTGATTGGAACTGTCACC
>CAJQPD010000151.1 GCA_905480085.1 uncultured Acidimicrobiia bacterium | reverse complement strand
CGCTCCCCGCTACGGTCTTGCCAGAGCCAGGATCGCCGCAGCCGACCAACTCGTGTTGGTATCTGCCCCATCTCCGATTGGCGTCGCTCGGACCCTCGAATGGATTGCTCAGGTGCGAGCACTGGCGCCACATCGTCCGATCCACCTCGTCTTCAACAAAGCGCCAAAGTCAACATTCAAACTGGGAGAGCTAGTCCAGGAGGTCACCCGGACGTATACCCCGTTCTCCCTGACCATCATTCCGGATGATCGACGGGTGCCTGAAGCCGCCTGGGACGGCGAAGTGATCAAATCTGGCGCCTTCGTCAAAGGGATTGAGGAAGTTGCCGCCTCGCTGGCGCCTAGCTCCGCCGCCAGGGCCGCCTCGTGAATGCCTACGACGAGATCCGGCAGGCGGCAGTGCGACTCATTGAGGAGCGCAAGCTCGACCCAGGCAAGGCGAAGGATGAGACCCGGGCGCTGGCCGTCGAGGTGGTTGAGGACTATCAGCGGAGAGCCCATTTAGGGACCCTTCGGGCATTGCGGGATCCGACTGAGATGGTCAACCGGGTTCTCAGATCCATTCTTGAGTTCGGGCCACTTACCGACTTGTTCAATCGTCCCGACATCGAAGAGATCTTCATTGAAGGGTCACGAGTCAGTTTCATCGACGGGACGGGGACGCTTCAGGCACTGACCGTTCCCACTACCGAGCAGGAGAACCGCCAGGTCGTCACCCGGCTTCTTGCCGAAACCGACCGTCATCTCGACACGGCAAATCCCATTGTCCAAGCTCGGATTCTTGATGGCACGGCTCGACTCACTGCGGTGATCAGCCCCGTTGCCGATCAGATGTCAGCGACCGTCCGGCGATATGCCCTTCGAAAGGAGACCCTATCGTCGATGGTCGAGCTCGGTTCACTAACCCCGCCGGCGGCGGGATTCTTGTGGGCGGTGATGCAGACCAACATGAGCGTCCTCATCTCAGGCCCGCCCGGTGCCGGGAAAACCTCGATGCTGGCCGCCATGATGACAGCCGCCCCCTCAACCCATTGTTTGCGTTGTTGCGAGGAAGTCCGAGAACTCCATGTCCCCATCACGCACGGCTCGTATTACGAGTCGCGACCCGCCGCCCTTGACGGATCAGGCGAGATCAGCCTGCGAGATTTGGTCAAAGTTGTTCTGGCGATGAGGCCCGACCGGATTGTGGTTGGCGAGGTGCGCGGGTCGGAGGCATTCGAGTTGACGAGGGCAGTCAACGCCGGCTGTGGGTTTGCGTGCACGGTCCACGCCAACTCGGCGCGCGACGCACTCAACGCCATCGTGAATGCGGCGCTCATGGCCGGCGAGAACGTCAGCGAACCGATCGTCAGGAAAGTGTTCGCCGCCTCGATTGACTACGTCATCCATCTGGGCAGAGATGCGCTGCCTGCTAACGACGGGTCCGGCCTCCGGCGTCAGGTCATGGAGATACTGGCGGTCGTACCCACCATGAACACCGATTTTTCAACCGAGAAGCTGTTCGACCGGGAGCGGCTCGGCAAGGCGCTCGAATGGACTGGCTTGTTACCGTCCCCTCAAGCCGTCGATATTATCGAGCAGTCGCTACCGGAAGACATGACCTTGCGGGCCATTCTGGAGGGCAGGGTTTCGCCCCTATGAGGCTCCTAGCGTCGTTGATGACCGGGGTGGTCTTCTTGTTCGGAGTCGGCTTGCTCACTGGCACCGCGCCCCGGCCAATAGTGGTTCGAAAACGTCGGCCTTCGCTGACGGATCGACAGCTCTGGTTGACGCAGGCAGGGGTTGATCTGACACCGCGTCAATTTTGGGCGGCTTCCCTCGCGGTCGGGCTAATTGCCTTCTTCCTCTTTCTGCTACTGACCGGCATACCGATCATCGCAACGATCCCGGCGATCGGGGTGGGGATGCTGCCCCGAGCATATTTCGCGCGGCAGCGGAGCAGTCGATTGTCGGAAGTTTTGGAGGCTTGGCCGGATGGCCTGCGAGACATAACCGCCTCGATATCTTCTGGCATGTCGTTGCCGAGGGCGATGGAAACCCTCGCCTCGAAGGGTCCCGATCCGTTGCGCCGAGCTTTCGACCGGTATGACCTCCTTGCCAGGACCATTGGGGTGGTTCCCGCTCTTGAAACTGTGAAAGAGGAACTCGGCGACCCGACTTCTGACCGGGTCATCGAGGTACTGATCCTGGCTCATGAACGGGGAGGGAGCATCGTCACCGAGATTCTTACTGATCTGGCCGAAGCGACCACCCGGGACCTGTGGACGCTCGAAGACATTCGCACGGCGGCGATTGAACAGAAGATCAACTCACGTGTGGTGTTTGTGCTCCCATGGTTTGTGCTTGTTGCGTTGACGGCCATGACGCCCGCTTACCGGCAGTTTTATGCGTCGGCGGCCGGCTTTTTCGTCGTGATGGTCGGCGCCGGGCTGAGTGGTTTTGGGATCTTGCTGGTGAGTCTGTTGTCCAAGGAACCCCAGGAGGAGCGGGTGCTCGGTGGGTCGGCTCGAATTTTCGAGGAAGCCCGATGATTGTCGATCTGGTTGGTCGCTCGCTCCTCGCTGCCTTGCTCAGTGGGCTGGCCGTCGCAGGAATTGCTTCTCTTGTGGTCCGTCCGACGCGGAGACTTGCGCCGAGAGTGCGGCCGTATACGACGATCAGCCGGACGAGTCTCGGACGGGCTCCCGACGTCGTGGCAGAGGGTGCGGATTTCCGAGGGATGGGGGCGAACCCGATCGCCAGGCTATTCGGTCCGATTCTGGGCTCGTTGGCCAATCGATTCGGCCGGCTCCTCGACTCCGGGGGAGACGAGGCCATGATCCTCAAGCTACGGCAGGCAGCCCTATACGAAGGCGTCAGGGACGTTGACCGACTCATGCAGTTCCGGGTTCGGCAGCTGGCGGCTGGCGTGATTGGGGGAGTGATTGCCGGACTCATCAGCCAGGTGGTTGGACTCGGCACGCTGGGCGTCCTGACCTTGCCGTTGATCGGGTTGGTTGCCGGGATCGGGCGATATCGAGGGGCCGTTGATCGAGCAGTCGATGATAGACGAGGGCGGATGCGGATCGAGATCTACACGATCAACCAGTTACTCGCCATGCACATCCGGGTAGGAGGTGGCGTGACGCAGGCCGTTCAAGAGTTGGTTGATCGAGGAGCCGGGGATGTGATCGCCGAGCTTGCCGAGGCGGCGAGGCTCCACCGAAACGGGATGGGCGCCAGCGAGGCGTTCGAGCGGGCGGCCCGACTGACGCCGGAACCGTATTGCGCGCGCACGTACTCAATCCTGGCG
>CAJQPD010000150.1 GCA_905480085.1 uncultured Acidimicrobiia bacterium | reverse complement strand
GTTCCGGCCCTCGCCGTAAATCGTTCGACGAACTCATCAAAAACCGATCGTTCCACCAGGATCCGAGAACGCGAGCAGCAGTCCTGCCCGGAGTTGTCGTACGCTCCAAACACCGACGACTGCACGCAGTTGTCAAGATCGGCATCGGCAAAGACGACGTTGGCAGACTTCCCACCAAGCTCTAGCGAAACGCGTTTGATATCTGGAGCGGCAATCCTCATGACGTCTGCTCCGACCGCGGTCGAGCCTGTGAAGGAGATCTTGCGCACCAGCGGATGCCCAACGAGTGCGTCGCCTGCGATGGACCCTGGTCCGGGCACCACGTTCACCACCCCGGCAGGCACGCCCGCTTCGGCACAGATGTCGGCGAGAGCCAGGGCAGTAAGCGGGGTGGCGCTGGCAGGTTTGACTACCACCGAATTACCCATTGCCAGGGCGGGAGCCAGCTTCCATCCAAGAATCACCATCGGGAAATTCCACGGGGTGATGATCCCGCATACACCGACCGGCTCGCGGAAGGTCAGCAGCGTGCCATCGGCGCCACCAGGAATCGTCTGCCCGCCAAACTTGTCGACGGCGCCGGCGTAGTACTCAAAGGTTCGGGCCACCGCGCCTATTTCTCCACGGGCTGCCGATATGGGTTTCCCCGCTTGGCGGGACTCGAGGCGGGCGAGGTCTTCGCGCCTCTCGCTGATCAGCGCCGCAACTCTTGCGAGAATCCGCCCCCGTGCCGGTGGTGGGGTCCGACTCCATGTCGCCTGTTCAAATGCCCGATGGGCCACCTCGACTGCCCGTTCCACGTCTTTAGCCGTGGCCCGGGCGACCTCGGCAACCGTAGCCCCGGTCGACGGATCGACGACAAGGTCCATCGGGCCCTCGTCCGATTCGACTCCGCCGATCAACAATCCCCTCCGCAGCACCATCACTCCGGGGTGACGTAGGCAGCGGTCAAGCCACCATCGACCATGAACTCAGTACCGGTTACATAGGACGAATCGTCCGACGCCAGGTACAGAACGGCTTTGGCCATCTCATCGGCCTCGCCGAATCGACCCATCGGGACATGCACGAGGCGCCGATTCCGCTTCTCGTCGGTATCGAGGAACTTCATGAGCAGTTCGGTCCGTAACGGCCCGGGACACAGTGCGTTGACCCGAATGTTTTCCCTGGCATGAATCACGGCCAGTTCCCGAGTCATCGACAGCACGGCGCCTTTCGATGCGGTGTAGGCGAGTTGGGGGGTGGCTGCTCCAACCAGGGCAACGAACGAAGCCGTGTTGATGATCGACCCGCCGCCGGCTCGCCGCAAGGCCGGAATTCCGTATTTGCATCCGAAGAACACACCTTTGACGTTGATCGCCATGGTCAGATCCCAGACCTGCTCATCGGTGGAAACCGCGTCGCCATCTTCGGACAACATCACGCCGGCGTTGTTGAACATCACGTCCAGTTTTCCGAAATGGGATTCCGTCTTGGCGACCATCTCCTGGCAGTCGGCTGCTTTCGAGACATCGGCTCGCAGTGTCAGAACGTCGCCGCCCGCCTGGCGAACCAACGCGGCTGTTTCCTGGTTGGCGTCCGAACTGAGGTCAACTGCCGCGATTCGGGCTCCTTCACGAGCAAAGAGAAGTGCGGTTTGACGCCCGATCCCGGACGCTGAACCCGTTATTAATGCAACCTTGCCATCGAGGCGCATCCTCAAATCCTTTCGAAATAGCGGGACCGTTCCCAGTCGGTGACGGCAGCATCATATGCCGTCTGCTCTACCTCGAAGAAATGGGAGTAATGATCGACAACCTCATCTCCGAGGGCCCGCCTGGCGAAGGAACTGTTCTTGAAATCGTCGACCGCTTCGCGCAAGGTGTGCTGGATTCTCGGAAGCTCAACAGCCGCATAGACGTCCCCTTGAAATACCGGCGGTGGTTCGATCCGGTTTTCGATGCCGTCGAGGCCGCTGGCCAAGGCAGCTGCGTAGGCAAGATAGGGATTGACATCGGCTCCCGGGATTCTGCATTCGATCCGAAGACTCGGTCCGGACCCGACTACCCGGAACCCGGCAGTGCGGTTGTCCTTGGCCCAGGCGATCCTCGTCGGCGCCCATGACCCATCCTGATACCGCTTATATGAATTGACGGTCGGGGCATAACACACCATCAGCTCACGTACATGAGCCATCCAGCCGCCCAGGAACCAGCGAAATGTGTCCGACGCCTCAAGGCCGGCGCCCAGGTCCTGGTCCCCAACAAACGCATTGCCGTCCTTGTCCCACAGACTGAGATGAATGTGACAGCTGCTCCCCGCTTCGGCCGTATCGGGTTTGGCCATGAACGTGACGCTTACCCCCTGGTTCTCGGCCGTTTCCTTCAAACATTCCTTGAAGACCACATGACGGTCGGCCATTTCCAGCGCTTCGGTGAATCGAACGTTCAACTCATGCTGGCCGCGGCCCCATTCTCCCTTCGAGTTCTCGACCGGGATACCCGAGTCCCGAAGGTGACGACGAGCTGCGCCGACATAATCTTCGATCCGAAATCCCTGGAACAGGTGGTAATCATCGATGTACCAACCACCGGCCTCAAGCGATCGGTAGCCCTTCTTGTAGGCCTTTTTGTACGAATCCCGGAATAGAAAAAACTCAAGTTCGGACGCCGCCTTGACCGTCAGACCGATCGCCGCTGCCTGGTCGATCTGTTTCCGAAGAATGCTGCGAGGAGCCACCGAAACGTTGACGTGGGTCGCGTCGTCGACCACGTCGCACAAAACCAACGCCGTGCGATCGGCCCAGGCCGCACGCCGCAGGGTCGACATGTCAGGGACAAGATGGAAGTCGCCATATCCCAGCTCCCAGCTCGCATAGTCATATCCGGGGACCGGCTCCATTTCCATATCTACCGTGAGCAAGTAGTCGCAAGCATGAGTTCCACTCGTCGCCCCGTCTTCAAGGAAGAAGTCAGCATCAAACCTTTTACCGAGCTGGCGACCGTAATGATCGGTGAAGGCGACCACCACGGTGTCGATCGTCCCGTCTTCGACCTCGGCTCGGAGGTCGTCGATCGTCAGCATTCCCTTTGTGGCCATCAGGTTGTCCTTTGTTTGTTGCTCGTCGGTAGCACTGCTCCGGACGCGCGATTGGATAAGCCTATAGCGAGAAACTCCGATAGCTCAGCTCTCGACGAGATAACGCTTCCGGGAGGCAACAAAGTTCAGAAACGATGAACAGAATGCAGACAACAGTGAGTAGATCGGGCGGGGCTGAATTGACATCAACCAGCGGCGCGCGGTGCCGCAGCAACGCTACGATACGCTCGACCAAAAGGAGGCCAACCATATGAAACGTAACCTTGCCCTTCTCATCGCGTTTACGACAATCGTCGCAGCGTGTGGAGGCACCTCAACTGACACTACGGCCGCTCCCAGCACAACCGCGGGAGCTACGAATACGACCACTGCTACAGATGACATGGCCGCCTTGGTAGCTGCCGCCGAAGCGGAAGGCATGCTTACCACCATCGCCCTACCCCACGACTGGTGTAACTACGGCGCGGTAATCGACGGCTTCAAGGCCAAGTACCCGAATATCGAAGTCAACGAACTGGTTCCCGATGCCGGTTCCGCCGACGAGATCGAAGCCATCAAGGCCAACCAGAACAACCCGGGCCCGCAGGCTCCTGATGTCATCGACGTCGGTCTTGCCTTTGGTCCCTCTTCCAAGGCCGAAGGGCTCATCCAGCCATACAAGGTGTCGACCTGGGATTCGATCCCCGATGATGCCAAGGATGCCGAAGGATATTGGTACGGGGACTATTACGGCGTACTGGCTTTTGAGGTCAACACGGCCGTGCAACCGGACGTCCCGACTGACTGGGCCGACCTGCTCGACCCCAAGTACAACGGTCAGATTGCACTGGCTGGCGATCCCCGCGCCTCCAACCAGGCCATCTTCTCGGTCTACGCCTCAGCCCTTGGCAACGGTGGATCCCTTGACGATGCCCAGCCCGGATTGGACTTCTTTGCCCAACTCAACGCGGCAGGAAACCTCGTCCCGTTGATCGCCGAGTCAGGTACCGTCGCTTCTGGTGAGACGCCTGTGACGATCCGCTGGACGTACAACGCCCTGGCGAACCGTGATGAGAACGGCGATTCCATCCAGGTCGTCGTTCCTGCTTCCGGCCGCTTCGGCGGAGTGTATGTCCAGGCGATCAGCGCCTACGCTCCCCACCCCAACGCTGCCAAGCTGTGGATGGAGTACTTGTACTCCGATGAGGGCCAGCTCGGATGGCTGAGCGGCTACTGCAACCCGATCCGGTATGAGGATATGGCTGCCCGGGGCGTCGTCCCGGCAGATCTAGCTGCCAGCCTGCCCGACACGGTCGGTGCGGTGTTCCCGACCATCGAGCAGATCGAGGCCGCCAAAACCTTGATCGTCGACGGGTGGGACTCGACCGTCGGCCTCAATGTCGGTGGCTGAGACAGTCGATAAGGACATGGGGGGCGCCAAGCGCCCCCCATTCCGTTTCCGGTGGAACTGGTTGGGGGTCATGCCCTTCCTGCTGTTCGCCGGGGCGCTACTTATTCTGCCCACCATCGTGCTGGGCGCCCGCAGCCTGGCGGGAGCTGACGGATCCACCACACTCGACAATTACCGCAGCCTGGCTACCCCGGTCGTGATCGATTCGTTCAGACTCTCGATCAAGATCAGCCTCATCACCGCCCTCGTCGGAGGGATCTTCGGGTTTTTGCTTGCCTGGTCCATGGTGCTCGGAGGCCTTCCCAAACCCGTTCGGTCACTTCTCAGTACCTTTTCAGGAGTCGCCTCCAACTTCGCCGGTGTGCCATTGGCTGCCGCATTCATCGCGACTGTGGGGAGGGTCGGCCTATTCACCATCCTGCTCAAGGCTGCCGGATTCGACATGTACAAAGCAGGATTCGATCTCTACTCGTTCATCGGGATCTCGGTCGTGTACCTCTATTTCCAATTCCCGCTGATGGTCCTGGTCATCACGCCCTCCATTGAAGGGCTGAAAGAGGAGTGGCGCGAAGCCTCAGAAAACCTCGGCGCGTCGACCTACCAGTACTGGAGATACATCGCTCTCCCGGTACTCATGCCTTCGATCCTCGGCGCCATGATTTTGCTGTTTGGGAACGCGTTCGGCGCTCACGCCACTGCGTTTGCCCTCACCGGTGGAAACCTCCGTTTGGCGACCATCCTGATCGGCCAGCAGATTTCCGGCGACGTGTTACAGAACCCTGGCCTCGGGTATGCGGTGGCGATGGGCATGGTGGCCGTCATGGCCGTCTCGATTGGCATCTACTCAATATTGCAGCGCCGGTCGGAGAGGTGGTTGGCTTGACCATCGCAGGACCGCAATCAGGATCACTCACCGGGCATGGCGCGGCCGGCGGACCGGGCAAACCGACCGGATCGACCCCGGTTCCTCCACAACGCAGCCTGATCCGACGACTTTGGCCATGGCTCATTGTCGTCTTAGCTGTCGTGTATTTCGTGACACCACTGCTCGGGACCATCCGACTCTCGCTAAGGCACAACAAGGGAACGTGGGAAGCGTGGAGGCTCATACTCGGGAACGAACAAATGTGGCCGGCCTTCGGCCAGTCGATCGTCAATGGATTGGCCACGATCGTGGTGAGTTTGCTCATCATCGTCCCCACCGCCTACTGGGTAGCTCTCAAAATGCCGCGGTTGAGGCCGTTCATCGAGTTCATCACATTGCTCCCGTTCGTTATCCCCGGTGTTGTGCTGGTACTGGCCCTCATCCGGCTTTACTCGGCTCCGCCGCTACTCCTGACTTCCACCTACAACTCGACGCGCATCGTGATGATCTGTGCGTATGCCGCTCTTTCGTTCCCGTACATGTACCGGTCCGTCGACAACGGTCTCCGCTCGATCGACGTGCGCTCGTTGACCGAGGCAGCCCAGAGTTTGGGCGCCGGATGGCCAACGATCGTGGCCAGGGTGATCTTTCCCAACATCAGACTCGCCATTCTCTCCGGAGCCTTGCTCACATTCGCCATCGTCCTTGGCGAACTGACAATCGCCTTGTACATGGCTCAGCGGACCCTGGCGCCGTTCATGGCTGACATCGTTCGCAACAAACCGTTCGAGGCCGCCGCGCTGACACTGATCGCCTTCTCGGTCACCTGGCTAGCCCTGGGCATGATTTCGTACGTCACCAACCGGGCAGGGAGAAAAGCATGACATATCTCACATTGGAAGGTGTACGTAAAACCTTCGGTGACATGGTGGCGGTATCGGACTTCAACCTCTCGGTCGAACCGGGCGAGTTCGTATCATTCCTCGGGCCATCAGGTTGCGGAAAGACAACGACGCTGCGGATGGTGGGCGGCTTCGAGCAGCCAACTGCCGGCCGCATCACCCTCGCAGGTGAGGACATCACCCACGCCCGACCCGCCACTCGTGACGTCGGAATGGTGTTCCAGTCTTACGCCCTGTTCCCGAACATGACCGTGGCAGAGAACATCGGCTTCGGCCTGAAAGTGAAGAACGTCGGCAAACACGAGATTCACACCAGGGTCGACGAGTTGTTGGGCCTCATTGGTCTGCCGGAGAAAGCCAAGGCCTTCCCGTTTGAGCTGTCAGGCGGTCAGCAACAGCGCGTGGCGCTGGCGCGCGCCCTGGCGATCCGACCCAAGGTCCTGCTTCTCGACGAACCCCTCTCGGCACTCGACGCCAAAATTCGGGACGAACTTCGAAACGAAATCAAGCGGATTCAGCGTTCTCTCGAAATCACCACCATCTATGTCACCCACGACCAGGAAGAGG
>CAJQPD010000149.1 GCA_905480085.1 uncultured Acidimicrobiia bacterium | reverse complement strand
CGATACGATCTCATCCTCGACAACATCGGGAAACACTCACTTTCGGACACCAGGCGTTCCCTTACACGGGATGGGACCCTGTTGGCCAATGGCACGCCTATTCGCGGCTGGTTCGGTGGACTAGGCCACGTTGTGAAAGCGATGGTCGTCTCCCTGTTCGTGAAACGGCAAGGACGCCCGTTCGTATCGTTTCCGACCGCAGAAGACCTGGCAGCTCTCAAAGAACTTGCAGAAGCGGGGAAGATCGACCCGGTCATCGATCGAACGTTCCCGTTGGACAAAGCCCACGAGGCTATCGGGCACGTTGGACAAGGACACACTCAGGGCACAACCGTCATCGCGATTGGAACCGAGTGAGTGTTCTGCTGATGCTTCACAGTTCGGATCGATCCGGGTTGGGATCTCGGGCAATATCGGATGGCAAATCGGGTGAGGTCTCGTGAGCATGGCAATTTGTATCGAGGGTCTCACCAAGGAGTTCGGATCGCTGAAAGCGGTGGATGGTCTCAGTGTTGATATCGAGCGAGGCGGCATCGTTGGGCTTCTCGGTCCGAACGGCGCAGGCAAGAGCACGACGATCAGGATGCTTCTCGGGTTAGTGCGCCAACTTGCGGAACAGCAACTGTTCTGGGTCAGTCCATCGAGCACCCCAGCAACTACATCGAACATGTCGGTGCGCTGATCGAAGCACCTACGTTCTATCCCAAGTTGTCAGGCGACGTCAACCTCACGACGCTGGCAGCGCTGCAAGGCAAGCCTTACGAGCGCATTGAGCAGGTCCTCGAAATCGTCGGGCTGACTGGTCGTCGCGGTGATCGCGTTTCGCAATACTCGCTTGGAATGAAGCAGCGACTTGGTATTGCGGCGGCGAATATCGGTAACGATTGGAGTCGCCTATCTCATCGTGGTTGAGAACCTCCTCGGTCTTGTTTGGGACAACGCTGGCCAATGGTTACCCGCTGACGTGGTTTCGGCCTTCGCCGCTGGAGGCACAAGCTTGGTCTCAATCGAGGAGGCATCGTTGCTGGCCGTTGGCCATGCGATGGCAGGCCTGTTCGTGATGTTCTTTGTATTCACCAGAAGAGATATCACCGAATAGCCATACGCCCGACGGAGTGGGATGACGGGTACCAGTATCGGGAGGCCCCGCGTGGTCGCGTACTTGATCCTTGTGGCACCGCCGTCATCAAAAACGTGACAAGAGGATGAGGACAAACTACCGAGGCGGGCGGCACGGCCTGGCGGTCATTCAGGCCTCCGGCACCCCTGTTTCGGTTCGGCGGACGCGGATGTCGTCGTGCCGAGCGGCATGACCGTGAACGGCACACCAAGCTCCACGCCAAGTTGGACTCCAAGGTTCCCGCTGAGAAGGTCGACGAGATGGCCGACAAGACCGCCGAGAAGAGGTGTAAGCGAAGATCGCCGGGCGGCGAACCCCGACAGGCGGATAGGAAGCATGTTCGTCGCCCAATCACCGACAGGGCCTCTGTGGTCGTGGGCCGTCGGGCCTGTCCCCCTCCTGACCGAAGAGATTCGCTCATGCAGGTGTCGGGTGGTTTGGTGGCGGGGTTGGACGTGGCTTCGGGTCGCAGGGGGTGAATGCCGCGGCTCCCGACCCCCAGAGCTGTCCTCGGCGCCGGCAGGGAGGCCGGCGCCGAGGAGCGTCTGGTGCTTACGGGATGGTGACGATCGGGAACGGGGTCGCATTGACCCACGCGGACGAGCCGGTGGCGTTGTCCGCCCGGATCCGGACGTAGTACGTGGTCGCCTTGCTGAGGCGGGGCAGGGTGGCCGACATCATGTCGGCTGACACCGTCATGCTCTTGAAGCCGGTCGTGAAGGTCGTGTTCGTTGCCCACTCGATCGTGAACCCCGTCTCGATTCCGGAGTTGTCGATCCAGGTGAGGTTGACGGAACGCTTGTTGCCCTGGTTGCCGCCATTGGTCGCAGCCAGGTTGGACGGGGCCGCCGGCACGGCCGGGGAAGCATCGGTCGTGTCCGTGTTGGAGTAGGCCGACGTCGTGAACCCCTCGAACAGGTTGACGGCAGCGACGCGGTACCAGTACGGCGTGCCGGTCGCGATTGTCGTGTCGGTGAAGCTGGTGGGGCCGTTGTTGCTCGAGGCGGGTGCGACCGCAATCTGGACGAACGGACCGCCGACGGCGATCGCTCGCTCGATGACGAAGCCGCCCTCGTTGGTGGCGTTGTCAAGCCACTCCAACCTGACTTGCGGGCCGGCCTCCAGGGTCGCCACGAGGTCCGTCGGAGCCGCCGGAGCCTCTGTCGGCAGGTTCAGTTCCAGCGTCGCCGAGAACGAATCTGCGTTCACTTGCGGGTAGGCACCGCCATAGCCGACGGTGTTCCGCGCGACGACGCGGTACAGGAGCGCGGCGGCCGGGTCGGACTGGGTGTCGGTGAGACTCCGAGGGACGTCCCTCGTGTTTTCCACGTTGAGCGGCGACGGACTCGTCGCGACGTTCGTCCAGGTGATGCCGTCGACCGACTTTTGGAGGATGAACGACGTCTCGGTGATCGAGTTGTCGTTCCACGAGATCACGTTCTGGTTGTTCGCGACCGACACGGCCAACTCGTCGGCAGCGAACGGCGGGAGTGCCATGAGTACCGGCCGCATCATGTCCATCTCTTCGTGGGACAGGATGTGGCAGTGGTAGACGTACTCCCAGCCGAAGTTGACGAGCGCGTTGGTCAGGGTTGTCACAATGCCGTCGGGGCCGACGATCAACCCATTCGGGTCGAGGTTCGCGCCCTCTTCCATCATCGGGTTGAGGGTTCGGACGCTGTTCGGGACCTCGAACGGCACCCACGGGATGATCGGCCGCAGGGCAACGTAGGTATCCTCGAGCGGGCTGATCCTGACCGTGTCCTTCCAGCCGAGTTCACTGGCGTCCGGTGGGATGATGATGTTATCCCAGGTGACCCGATTCAGAACCTGCAGGTCGTACAGGTGCCAGTGGATCGGGTGCGTATCGACCCCGTTGTGGGTGATCTTCCAGATCTGAGTGCCATCGGCCGACGCGATCGGGCCGACAGGCGTCATGGCGATGTCGTTCTTCGGCAGGTTGGTGCCGTCGATGACCTCCGTGGGTGGCGCGATGAACGGGTAGAGCAGGATGTTCTGCAGACCCGGTGTGGCCGGGACGGCTTCGAGCCCCAGGTTGGCCGTCATCCGCCCGAACTCGTCGAAGGCGGCCGAGTTCATCTCGTCGTGGAGCGCCTTCGGCTGCAGCGGGATCGTCAACTGCGGATCCGATCCCAACAGGTTGTCGAACCTGAACAGGTCGTAGCCCTGCTGGTTGATCCGTGCGAACCCGTCGCACTTGTTGTTGCCGATCGGGTCGGTGCAGTTGCCGCTGGCAGCAAAGGACGTTCCGTACGCGGAGTTGTAGGCGGCCTGGCCGACGATGATCGGGTGCTGGCCGGATTCGAAGACGCCACTGCCGTCGGCGTGGTGCTTGAAGGCGTCGTTCAGTGCCGTCAGGTTGAACGCAGGAGCGGTCCCACTGGAAGCGATCTTGACCTGCATGATGGTCCGCGTGTTCGGGCCGTAGCCGGGTAGGACCACGCCAGCGCCGGTGTCGGGGGCTCCGGTGTAGTAGTCATAACTCGGGACCCGGGCCGGGAAGGCGGCGGGCGCGTCGTTGTACAGGATGAGCGTTTTGCCCGCGAACTTGGAGAAGTCGACGATCACATCGGACCGTTCGGCCGGGGCGAGCAGCATCGAGTGCTTGTCCACGTTGCCGACGTCAAAGCGCGTCGGGTCCGTGATCCACGTGGTCGGCTGGGCCGGAACGATGACCGGGGCGGGAAGGAAGCCGCCCTCGCTGCCGATCTGGATCCAGTCGGGTCCAGCGGGGCTGAGGTTCGTGTCGGGGGTCGGGACGATGTTGATGTCGGTCTGGGCGGCGGCGACCTCGGACGCCTTGAGGGCGACCTCGGTGCCGGTGCTGTCGGCGACGTACCACGACAGGTTCCAGAACCGGTCGTTGGCCGCGTTCAGGATGCGGAACCGGTACGACTTCGGCTCGAGCGTGGTGGTCGGATAGGCGGTGCCGTTAACGATTGGTGTGTCGTTGAACTGCTCCATGCCGACGCTGATGTTCGGCGTACCG
>CAJQPD010000148.1 GCA_905480085.1 uncultured Acidimicrobiia bacterium | reverse complement strand
CCCGCAATCGGGCCGCCACCTGATCGGCCAACTCCGGAGCTTCCGCAGGGTCCATACCGGCCAGGACCTCGATCGCCAATTCAATTGACGCATCATCTTCGATCTCTGGTCCGGGTATTGACGAAGGGTCGGAAAGATCGTCCGCCGGCAGATCGACTTGTGTATCGTCGATCGTCTCACTCAAAGGTTCTTGTGTATCCATGGCTGCCATTATCGCCGACAACTGTGACAGGAAGTTGCATTGATCCCCCTCCGCGACCAGAACCCCGGAATCCGGTTCCCGGCGATCACGGTCGCTCTCATTCTCACGGCGGCCGCCATCTACTATTTCGTTCAGTTGCCACAGGGAGACTCGGCAGTCTTCGAATACGCCACGATCCCCTGTGAGTTCTCAGGTGGTGGTCCGGTGTCGCTTCACGAACTCACCACTGGAGTCTGCGATCCCTACCAAGAACCGGGGGTTTTTGACGACAAGGCAATACTCCTCAGCCTGTTCTCTTCGATCTTTCTCCATGCCGGGTTTGCCCACCTCCTTGGCAACATGTGGTCACTGTGGATATTCGGAAACAACGTTGAAGACGCCTTCGGCCGCCTGCGCTACGTCGTCTTGTACCTAGCCGGAGGCGTCGTGGCGGGATTGGCTCACATCGCGATCAATCCAGGCTCGACCATCCCGGTCGTTGGTGCTTCCGGCGCCATTGCCGCGGTCATGGGTGCCTACATCATCCTGTTCCCCAGGGCCCGCATTGCCACGTGGGCGGTACTGGTACCTCTGTCGGTTCCGGCCTGGGTCTTCCTGAGCCTGTGGTTCGGTAGCCAGTTCTGGATTGCCGGGTCATCGCCTGATGTGGCCTGGGAAGCTCATGTTGCCGGGTTCGTATTCGGGATGGTTGTCGCGTTAGTGATGCGGCGGGGGCTCATCGACCGGCTGGCCAATCAGGCGTTCCAATTCGTCCGGTAGGTCCGCAATCGAGTCGATGACCAGGTCGGGCGTCCACCTGGCAGGAACGTCTGCTGCAGAATCGACCACACCGGTGAGGACAAGCACGCTGCGCCAACCGGCCGTCTTCGCCATCGCCAGGTCAGTACTCGGCCGATCGCCAATCATCCAGATATCGGTGTGCGACCCGATCCGTTCAGCGATGAGATCGATCATCGCCACGTCTGGTTTGCCCGTCGATGTTGGGTCAACCCCCGAGGCCACTCTGACGAGCTCGACGATGGCACCCGCTCCGGGCCATTGGCCGTCCGGCATGGGATAGGAGGGGTCCAGATTGGTTGCGATGAACCGGGCGCCGTTTCGAATGGCCAGGCAGGCGTCACGCACGGTGTCATAACGCAGATCGAGATCAAGCCCAACCACGACAACATCCGCGCTCCAGGGATCGTTGACGATATCGATCCCCTGAGTGGTGACCGCATGCCGGACACCACTTCCACCTACCACCAACGCCTTGCGTACGCCGAGCGTGCCAGCCAACCGCGCGGCGGCCATGGCCGACGTGACCACCTGCTGAGGTTGTGCTTCATACCCGGTGACCCGGCGAATCTTGTCGGCCGCCTCCTCCGGAGTGCGCAACGACGAATTGGTGGCAAACCAGATCTCATGGCCGGATCGTTCGCACTTCTCCAGCGCTTGTCGAGCCCCCGGAATAGGCCTATCTCCCAGATAGACCACCCCATCGAGGTCGACGACGAGGGCGCTCATCGGGCCCGGTGCTCGAACGCCGCCAACACGTCGGTGAGAAACTTGACCGTGAGGTGCATCGAGTCAACCGAAACTCGTTCATCGTGTCCGTGAAACATGGTCAGGAACTCAGGAAACGACACCCGGTCACAGAACAGGCCCGCTCCGTAGGCGGCCGCACCTCGCTCTCTCCAAAAGCGCGCATCAGTCGAAGCGGGCGTCAGAGTCGGAGCTGCTTTACGGACGCCGAGGTTCCGTTCGTAGGCATCGAGTAGCGACTCCCAAAGCCGACCTTCCGGCTTCGATGAGTTCGCCGGAGAAGTTCTGACCAGTTCGACGTCGATGGCCTCGGCATCACCCCCAAGAATCTTGGCGAGATGACTGCGGACGGTATCCTCATCCTGTCCTGGCAACAATCGTGCATCAACTGATGCGACAGCCTCATCGGGAATGACGTTGGCTTTCGCTCCGGCATTGAGCACGGTGGGCGTCATCGTCAAGTGGGTGCAGGCGTGCACATACCTTGCGAAATATGGATCGGTCACGGCGAGCTCATCGATCATTTCGTCGATCTGATCAGGATCAACCAGAGCCTCCTTCTGCCGGGAAGTCAAACCGAGGGTTGCGACGAAGTGTCGCCAATCATCGGAAATCGAGACCGGGGTCGCCGAATCTGCCACCGCCACCACGGCTCTGGCCAACGGGATCAACGCGTTGTCTGCGCCGTAAGGTTGACTACCGTGTCCAGGAGTACCCGACGCTCGTAGCTGGTGCCAGAACGGCCCTTTCTCCCCCACATTGACCGTAGGAATGGGACCGCCTTCGCCGTCGATCGCCGGATACGCAATTTCGGTAAGCATGAACTCGGCTCTGACCGTTTCCCAATGCTCCTCAACGAGGTACTCGGCGCCGTAGGTGCCGCCATTTTCTTCATCTGCTACGGCGAGAAATAGAAGATCGCCCTGCGGGGGTGGTCCGTCCATGCGATCGCGAAAAGCGGCGGCCATGGCGGCGGTGAGGTTGAGCATGTCCACCGCTCCCCTTCCCCAGACAAAGCCGTCATCGATATCACCGCCGAAAGGGTTGTGCGTCCAACCGTCGGCTGAAACCGGTACCACGTCGAGATGGCCCATCAACATGAGCCGCGGGGCTCGGGGG
>CAJQPD010000147.1 GCA_905480085.1 uncultured Acidimicrobiia bacterium | reverse complement strand
CAAACGCCTACTCGGCCTCCTGGCACCGCAACGATTCAAGGTGATCGCGGTATTTATCGCGGCAGTCTCCAGCGTGGCGCTGGCCGCTTTCGGACCCCGCGTCCTCGGACGGGCAACCGACCTCATATTCGCAGGAGTCATCGGCCGCGAACTCCCGGCCAACCTCACGAAGGTCCAGGCCATCGAGGCCGCCCGCGCCCAGGGGCAAAACCAGATCGCCGACCTTCTCACTGGCGTTGATCTGATACCAGGCCAGGGGATCGATTTCACGGCCGTCGGGAGAATTCTGCTGATCGTGCTCGCCCTGTACGTGGGGTCATCGTTGCTCTCGTTCCTCCAGGGTTACCTTCTGAATGACGTCGTTCAAAAAACCGTGTATCAGCTGCGCTCCGACGTCGAAGACAAGCTGAACCGGCTCCCGCTCCGCTACTTCGATCGCCAGCCGCGTGGTGAGCTTCTCAGCCGGGTGACGAACGACATCGACAACGTTTCGCAAAGCTTGCAGCAAACCATGAGCCAATTGGTCACATCGTTGCTGACGATCGGTTTCGTTGTCGCCATGATGCTTTGGATCTCCCCCACCCTTGCACTAGTCGCGCTGATCACCATCCCGGTGACCATGCTCATCGCCGGCCTCGTCATGCGCCGATCCCAGAAACAGTTCGTAATCCAATGGCGTCGGACCGGAACTTTGAACTCGCAGATCGAAGAAGCCTTCAGCGGACACGCTCTCGTAAAGGTGTTCGGGAGGCAGCGCGAGGTGCAGGAGACATTCGAGGTCGAGAACGAGGAGCTGTACAAGGCCAGCTTCGGAGCCCAATTCCTGTCGGGCTTGATCATGCCGATCATGATGTTTGTCGGGAACCTCAACTACGTCATCATTGCGGTGCTGGGTGGCTTGCGGGTCGCCAGTGGCACGATGAGTCTTGGCGACGTGCAGGCGTTCATTCAGTACTCGCGTCAGTTCACCCAACCCGTCACGCAAGCTGCCTCGATGGTCAATCTGCTGCAGTCGGGGGTGGCATCGGCCGAGCGCGTATTCGAGCTACTCGACGCCGACGAAGAAGAACTTGACGACCTCGAACCGCGTCAGCTGAAGAACCCACACGGACGGGTCGTGTTCGAAAACGTGTCATTCCGATACGAGGAAGATCAACCTCTCATCGAAGACCTTTCCATGACCGTCGAGCCCGGCCAGACCGTGGCGATCGTCGGACCGACCGGCGCAGGCAAGACAACCTTGGTCAACCTGATCATGCGCTTCTATGAACTGGACGCCGGGCGAATCACCCTCGACGGGATCGACACCGCCACCCTGTCGAGAGCCGACGTGCGATCACAGATCGGCATGGTTCTCCAAGATACTTGGCTCTTCAAGGGGACCATCCGGGACAACATCGCCTACGGTCGACCGGAAGCCACCGACGACGAGCTCCTCGAAGCAGCCACCGCCACCTACGTCGACCGGTTCGTTCACAGCCTGCCCGATGGGTACGACACAGTCATCGACGACGAAGGGACCAACATCAGCGCGGGCGAGAAGCAGCTCATCACCATTGCAAGGGCGTTCCTGGCCCAGCCGGCGCTGTTGATCCTTGACGAAGCCACCAGTTCAGTCGACACCCGCACCGAGGTGCTGCTCCAGCATGCCATGACCGCCCTTCGGTCGGACCGAACCAGCTTCGTTATCGCTCATCGCCTGTCAACCATTCGTGACGCAGATCTCATCCTCGTAATGGAAGAGGGGCAGATCGTCGAACGGGGCAATCATGCCGAACTCATGGCCCTGGACGGCGCCTATGCGAACCTCCACAATTCGGGTTTCAGTGAGGAAACGCCCAAACCCGGGGTTGCCCGGCCGGAACCGCTCCCCAGCTAGACCCACAGGTTCTGGTCCTGGTCGTTAGTCTCCCGATCATGACACTGAAGGTCGTAATCGCCGAGGACAGTCTTCTCATGCGAGAGGGCATCCGATCCGTTCTGGCACTCGACGAAGACATCGAGGTAGTCGGTGTTTGCGCGGACTACGACGGCCTGATCGCCGCGGTCGACACGAACGAACCCGATGCGGTTATCACGGATATCCGAATGCCGCCCTCGCAGACCGACGAAGGTATCCGCGCTGCCAACCACATCCGTGACACGCACCCAACCATAGGCGTGGTCGTTCTCAGTCAATACGTGGAACCCCGCTATGCCCTGAGTCTTTTTGAAACCGGGACGAGTGGCCGCGCCTACCTTCTCAAGGAACGGGTCGCCGACCCCGGAGAGTTGGCTTCAGCACTTCGAAAGGTCGTAGCGGGAGGATCCACCGTCGATCCCCGGGTCGTCGATGCGCTCGTAAGCGCTCGTACGGCCGACCGAACATCAGTGCTGCACCGATTGACCGAACGCGAAACCGAAGTCCTCGCCGAAATGGCCTCAGGCGCCAATAACGCTGCCATCGGTGAAGCCTTGTTCATCTCGGCACGCTCCGTTGAAAAACATATCAACGCCATCTTCACCAAGCTCGAACTGTCTCAGACTGACGATATCCATCGCCGGGTTCGTGCCGTACTGCTGTACCTGGGTGGTCGCGACTGACTCGTGCCAGCACCACCTTGCTAGGCACGATAACCCGGTTGTAACCAATTCCATCCAGTGGTTACATGACACCATGGCAGGAGACATAAGGGTTCTGATCGTTGACGATCAACGTCCATTCCGGGAAGCCTCACGCATGGTCGTCGAGTTGACCGACGGGTTCGCGGTCGTAGGCGAGGCAGCCAGTGGCGATGAAGCCATCGAGTTGGCCGCCCAGCTCCACCCCGACCTGGTTCTCATGGACGTACAAATGCCCGGCATAGACGGTATCGAGACAACGCGACGAATTCGTGCCCTCGATAATCCACCCGTTGTTGTCGTGATGTCGACCCACGAGTCAGGCGATTACGAAGCCGTGGCGGTCGCGGCCGGAGCAGTGGGCTTTGTGCCAAAGTCCCAGTTCAGCTTCGACACCTTGGCCGAAATGTGGGAACTCGCCGGGGCTGGCTAGATAGCCACTGACGCCTCGACCGGCACCGTACCGGCTACGACGGTTCCGCCGCCGGATGACGATGTGATTGTCCAGATGCCGCCGATGGTGTCGAGGCGGTCGGCGATCCCGTTGAGGCCGGCCCCGTGACGGACCGTGGCAGGGTCGAAACCTTTCCCGTCGTCGGACACCTCGAACCGCAGATCACCACTCCCGGCAGTTAGGCGAACGACAGCCCTGGACGCCTCGGCATACTTGGCCGTGTTCTGGAGGGCCTCAAGAATACTGAAATACACCGCCGACTCCACCTCCCGCGAATACCGGCCCACCCCATCGGTCTCAAGATCGACCGGTAACGCCGCCTTGCGGGTCTCCTGCGACAGCGCCACCGCCAGGCCCTCGGCCCCCAACAACGGCGGATAGATCCCCGCCGCGAAGTCCCGCACCGCCCGGATCGCCTCCCCCGCGTTGACCTCGATATCGGCAAGAACCTCGGCCGTCCTGACCGCACCCGCCTGCTCGGCAAGCTTACGTAACGGACCCAACTTCACCTTCGCCGCTACCAGCAGCTGCTGGGGGCCGCTATCAAGATCATGTTCAAGAGACCGCCTCGCCTCATCGGCGGCCGACACCACCCGATCCCTCGAACGCTGAAGGTCCCTGACCTGACGCCGAAGCTCCGCCGTGAGCCGACTGTTCCGCAACGTCAACCCCAACCCATCCGCCAGGCGAGTGACCAACTCGCGCTCGGGTGGCGTGATCACCCCTCCCCGAGCGGCGACCAACGAGATACCACCAAGCAACTCCCCATCATGAAACACCGGCCACGACACATCCGCCTCCGGATCAACGAACCCGACATCACCATCAAGGGTTCGAACCGCGTCCGACTCGGGCCACACCGACGCTGTGCGGAAGCCATCACCGGAACGCACCCACACCATCGCCGACGACGCACCAGTCCCATCCACAATCAACCGGGGAATCCGAACCAACACATCCTCATCGGACTCTTCGGCCGACCGATGCGAAAACCTCGCCAACACCTCATACGGTGTCGCCCGCTTCCCATACACCAACCGATTCGCCCACCGCTCCACCCGACCCCGCACCGGCTGAAACGCCAACGCCACCACCGCCGTCGCCGCCACCGACAACCCCACATTCGAACCATCCGCCTGACCAAACAACGACCCCACCCCCACCACAATCCCCACATACACCCCACCAATGAACACCGCCAACACACCAAACGTCAACGACCGACTGATGATGATGTCGATGTCATACAGGTGAAACTTCAACACCGCGACTGCGATCGCCCCGGCGATACCACCGACGCCCACGAAGAGGGCCGCCCCTCCGACGACGGAGTCGTCGCTCCAACCCTCGGTCGCGAGCATCAACGCGTAAATAACGCCGAAGACCACGACGGCGTACAACACCCACTTGAGCTGGGCTCGCTCAACGTCATCAGCTCTCCGGTATCGCATCACGATCGAGGTGACGGACCCAACGCTAAGTGCGACGAGCCCAAGAGCCCATGGAACGAGAAGAACGGCCGAGTCGTAGAAACTTCCGTCAATGAAGCCGAACCGGTTCGGAAGGGACCATGCGCCACTGAAGGGTCCGATCTCCTTGCCGAACCCCACCACAGCGGTGAGGGTCGCGAACATCACGGCCTCGAGGATCGGCACCCAGCGCCATCGGCGGGAAGGGAGGCTTCCGGTGGGAAACACGCAGATCAACAGGAAAAGTGGGAACAGCCAGATCATCCACGCCACCTGATCGTTCAGGAGGAGCAGGAACCAGCCTGGGGTCAATCGCGATGGGGGATCTTCGAGTGCCACCAGATGGATGACCGAATCGAGGGCGCCGGCGGCGCCGATGGCCAGGAGCAGCCACCCGACACGATTGGCCTGGCTACGCGACACGATGATGGAACCGACGACGGCGTACAGCGCTTGGGGCAGTATGGATAAGAGGAGTTCGACAGGTCCCGTACCGTCCATGATTCCGGCGACCAGGGCCACGACCATCAGGAGGATGACGATGCCGGCGACCGACCAGGGAAGGATCGACGGCGGTCGCTTCGGCGACCGCTGTTGCTTCATTGAGCCGCTGTCGTCTGCTTTGGATCTGGTAGCTGAATCGTTCATGCGTATTCCACGGTGGGTGTCGTAGGTACGGTGCCGGTAATACGTTGCCCGGTGGGGTCGTTGGTGATGGTCAGCGTGCCGTCGAGGGCGTCGATGCGGTCGGTGACCGAGACGAGGTCACCCACGGCGCTGTCCACGTTGATGGAGAACCGGATCACGTGGTCGTCACCCGTCAACGAGATGATGGCCCGGGTCGCCCCAGCATCAACCGCCTGAACGATCGTGCCCAAAACCGCGAAGTAGACGCTCTCCTCCACCGAACGCTCGTACCGGCCCAGGCCGGTAACCACCACCTCCACCGGAACCGGAACCGTCCGCTTGGCCGCCCCGAGTGCCGCTTCAAGCCCCTCAGCTTCCAACAACGGCGGATAAATCCCATGGGCAACTGCCCGCATCCCATCCACCGCCTCCTGGGTCGTGTCCGACAACGACGCCAACATCACCGCCAACTGGTCGGCACCCTCCCGTTCGGCCAACGTGCGAGCAATCCCCAGCTTCACCTTCAACGCAACCACCTGCTGCTGGGCCCCATCATGAAGATCCCGCTCCAACCGGTGCCGCTCCTCATCATGGGCCGCCACCAAACGACGTCGCGACACCCGCAACTGATCAGCCCGCTCAACCAACTCTGCGTTCAACCCGATATTGCGCAACAAAACCCCCGCCCCCGCCGCCACATCGGCCAGCACCTTCTCATCGGCCCCGGTCACCGACTCACCACGCTCCTTCGTAATCGACAGTGCGCCCAACACCTCACCACGATGGCGCACCGCCACCACCCGATCCCCCCGAACGTCGGACAGGTCGCCACCCGCACCGACCGGAACCAGTCCATCGATCACTCCGACCGGCGACGAAGCACGCGGATGCAGCACCCCCCCAACCGTCAGCCACAAAACCACCACCGACGCCCCCGTCCCATCAACCACCAACTGCGTCAGCTCGCCAAGCGCCCGATCAGGGTCGCTGGTATCGGCCAGGCGGGCCGTAGCACTGGCCAGCACCTCATAGGGAGTAGCCCGCTTGCCATACACCAGCACATTCGCCCAATGCTGAACCCGCCTCCGCAACGGCTCGAACGCCACCGCCACGATCGCCACCGCCACAATCGACAACACCAGATTCGGCTCACCACCACTACCCAACAACGAACCAACCCCCACTACCACCAGCGCATACACCCCGGTAATAAACGCCGCCAACAAGCCATACGTCACCGTCTTCGAGATGACCACGTCAATGTCATACAGCCGGTACTTGGTGATGGCGATGCCGTACGAGGCCATCAGTACCATCATGGCAACCACGCCGGTGAGTTCAGAGCTGCCCGTCGACGGGCCTCCCGTCTCGAAGTTCGGCAGGACGAAGATGAAAGTCACCAGGAACGCACCACCGAGAGCGATCCACCGAATCTGACTCCTGGCCACCCCCGACGCGCGCCGGTATCGAACAACAAGGGATACAACCGCCACGATCCCGGATAGCGCAGCGAGGAGAAATCCCGCCGTCATGAACGATCCGAGGGTTCCGGGGACGGTCGATTCCGCCGACCTGATGCGGATGGTGCTCCACGGGTTGCCGGACAATGCCGCCGCGGTCGCTCCCAAGGCGATGGCGAGAACGCTCCACCATCCAACCCATTTCCATCGGGGGGACGGCGGGTGCCCGTCGGGGAACAGCAGCAGGCCCAGGGTGAGGGGAAGCCAGATAGCCGGGTACACGGTCCAGAAACGGAAGAAGATGGCGAAGGCGGCAGGCCTGGGTAGCTGGGCGGGGCTCAGTTCGCGAAACAGCTCGTAGGTGAGCCCCGGAAACTCTCCTTCGGCGAGGAGAAGGGCGC
>CAJQPD010000146.1 GCA_905480085.1 uncultured Acidimicrobiia bacterium | reverse complement strand
TCGCCGACTCGCGCGATGTGCTTGACGACGGCATCGCCGCCCTGATTCCCCGTTCTGTCCCCGGTCGGGGATATGTGCGATTCGGGCCGTCGGAACTGACCGACTTCCAAACCGCTCTGGTAACTCGCTCATCGTCGGACCAGGCCCCTGCGCGGTTGGAGCTGCACCCGATTGGATTGCCACGTCGTCCGGATGTCGGTGGCGAGGACGGCGCCGGCACCACCGATCTGGAGCGACTTGTGGCAGCCGTCCAGGCGGCGTCCCACCAAACCGGGATGAATCCTCCGCGCACTCCCTGGCCACCAGCCCTCCCTGAGTCGCTCGCACTCTCCTCGCTCATGGCTGACTCTGGCGCGTTCGGACTGATCGACGAACCAGGGAAACAACGCCAACGACCATTCATCTGGGAGCGCTCGGAGGGCCATCTGGCGCTCTACGGCATGCCGGGAACCGGTCCCGAGCGAGCCGCGGAGAGTGCCGTCGCGTCCGCCTGCTCCGTACCAGAGGACCTCCAGGTATTCGTGTTGAGGTTCGGAAACCATCGATACGATTCACTCGCCAACATATCCGGGATCACACCCGTCATCGAACCGGACGACTTCGAGCGACAGGCGCGCCTGATCCGGAATCTCGGGGCCGAACTCAGGCGGCGCAACAGATCAGCCTCCAGCTCCGAATCGGCCATCATTGTCGTCATTGACGATATCGGAGCCTGCCTAAGGAGCTTCGAACCGTTCCACCTGGCCCCGCTTCTTGAGACCCTCACCGAGATCCTCACGCGGGGCTACACCGCCAGGATTCACGTCATCGCCACCGCCTTCTCGGCGGGAGCCATCCGCACCAGGACGGCGATCGGGTTTACGACGCGGCTGGCATTCAGCTTCGCCGACCGTTCCCACTATGCCGGGCTCGGCATCCGCGGCCAGCATCGTCAGACGCTCGGTTTTGGTCGCGGCATCGATGTGTCGTCCGAACTCATGGTCCAGGTCGCAACCGACCACTCCGGAATGGAGTTTCCTGCCCGGGCGGTCGTTCCCCCGATTCGAGTCATGCCCCGGATCGTCGAAGACCTCCCCACCTCCGCCCAGACCCTCACCCGCCCGTGGCACATCCCCCTCGGGATCGGAGAGCGCCAACTGACCGAGATCGGAGTTGATCTCGACGTGGGCGATCACCTGCTGGTCTTGCTGGACCGGTCCGTTCCGGCAAGACCACCACCCTGGCCCTGATCGCCGGCCAGGTCTACTCGGCCAACCCGCAAATTCATCTCGTGGCAGTAACCCCCCGACGCTCCTCACTCGGCGATCCGGCGCGATTTGAACATATCGTCGACGACCCGGCGGCTGTGCCAGAGCTGGGTCGGGCCCTGGTGTCAGCCAATCGGCCGATCCTGATACTGGTTGACGATGCTGAACTCGTAGAAGGACTTGAAGACGTACTCAAAACGCGCCAGCCGAACGTAACGGTGGTGGCAGCGATTCGCTCAACCGAAGCCACCCGTTTGTATGCACACTGGACTCGACGAATACGGGATTCGGGCAACGTGCTGCTGCTCGGAACGGACCATGGCGACCAGCTCGGTTTGAGCATTCCCAGGTTCCTGACCAACCCACCCGCCGGACGTGGATTTCTCTGCACCCACGGCTCGGTGGAGGCAATCCAGGTGGCCAGAGGCTAGGTGCGGTCCTGGGCATCAGTTGGCAATACCGACCAACGGAACCCCAGAAGGCCGATCGGCCGTACAGGATCCAGACGCGTACCCCCGGCAGGATTCGAACCTGCGTACCCGACTCCGGAGGCAGGTCCTTCCAATCGGTTCTCGCCGCCTGGTCGAAATCGCGTCATCGTGCTTGGGCTATCGCTGGTGCGGTGCCCCCCCGGGGTTTGGTATTGCTCTATTTTGGTCGTGGCTGCCGCGATGAGTGACTGGTAATCGCCAGTTTCGACCGATCTACGGGCAGCTTCCGACGACCTGACTTGGGCCACCCGACAGCCTTTGGAGCGCAGTCCTGACCGATACGATTCGTTTACGGTGCGGAACGGCAAAACCATAAGGCAAGGGCGATGAGCCAACCCCCAATCGACCCGACGGGATTGTTTTGGCAGTCTTGGGCGGCAGTCAGTAGCTCGGCGGCCACCACCAGGCTGTTCGGCCACTTCCGCGAGGCCAACTAGAAAGAGTCTTTTGTGAATTGGTGGCCAACAGCCGGTATCTCTCTCCTTGGTACGGTGGTGATATGGCTGAGCAGGAATAGACCGATTCATGAGGCCCGCGTAGAAGCTGAAGCAAAGACTCTGGTTGCCCGTGTCAATGGTTGGCTTCTCGCTCTCGTAGACATTTTGAGTCGACACCGCCTGGCAACGAGTTTCATGGATGTCGATGTGGTGTTCGACGGCTACACGCACGACGCTCTGCTTTCGCTAAAAGGGAAGATCGGAGGCGGTTTGGACGACTTTAAGACTCCCGAGGTCGCCGACCTTGCGGCCAAATGGAGCAAACTCTTTGGTGATCTCTTCGAGAACTACCACCGCATCCACATGGCAGTAGACGACCAAGATTCCCAGGCGTATAGAGCCGGTGCTGCGACCGACGATGAGCTGTGGAGTCGAGTCCGACCGCTTCGGGACCACACAATCCGTTTCACGAGCTATGGAGAATGGGCGGCTTCACAATTGGACGGGTTTTGATCGGATAATCGACGCCGCGCGCCGGGTTACTCCTACGCTGGTGTCATGACCATCTCACACCGAGACACCATCGTCGCTGCTATGCGGAACGCAGGGGATGACCTTGGTGACGATCGACTCGCTTTTCTAGCGCTCACTTCGAAACCGGCCAAGAATTCTTAGAGGATCTCAAAAATCGCGCCATGGATTCTGACTCACGGAGTTTGCGGAAGTGGTGCATCAGGAACCGACAACACGTCGGCGAGCAGATTTTGCCCGGTTCGCGTTGACTGACAAAACCCACGACTTCCTGGCACGATGTTGATTTGCCCGAGGTAGATTTCGGGCGATCCGGGTTGGCCTGACCCGGGTCTCGCCCTCGTATGGCTGCTCATCCGGTCTACGTTCGGGTTCGGGAGTTGGTGACAGGATCTTTTGTTGTCACGTTCGCTGTCATGCGAACGTTTCTCATACGTGAGACGCCTTTTGATTGGTGCCGGTGATGACGACTGCTGATGTGAGGTTTCAAGAGCTATATGCCTCTTACTTCAAGCCGGTCCACGCCTATTGCCACCGTCGAACCGAGCCGGATCGGGTGGATGATGTGACGTCCGAAGTATTTCTCGTCGCCTGGAGGAAGATCGACCAGGTACCCGCTGGCAGCGATGCCCTGCCCTGGCTCTATCAGGTTGCCTATGGAGTCCTCACGAATGTATGGCGTGGGGCCGGACGTCAGACCCGTCTACGGCAGAAGTTGGATGCGTATGGCGTAGGCACAGCACCTCCGGCGGATGAATTCGTGGTGATGCGTCATGAGGCACGGCAGATTCTTGAAGCGATGGCCCAGCTCAAGGCTTCGCAACAAGAGGTGCTGCGATTGTCCGCGTGGGAGGGCCTGTCGGGCTCAGAGCTAGCGGTGGCGTTAGGCGTCACGGTGGACGCTGCCAAACAGCGCCTGTCACGTGCCCGGCGTGAGCTGGTCGAGGTCTACAACCATCTCGAAACCAGAAAGAAATCGTCTTTGGCTGCTCGGAAAGGAGGTGCGTGGTGATCAACGAAGCCCAAGCCCTGGCTCTTTTGGATGAAGTGAATCCGGTTCCGGATTTGGAGTCCTACAAGGTCAAGGCAGCCGACGTCACTCCGCAGCTCACAACCCTTGTTCAGAGGAGCAGCGAAATGACACAACTCGATACCCGACGCGCCGACGCAACTCGGCGACCGAAGCAGCCCAGATTTTGGATGGCGGCAGCTGTCGTCATCATCGTTGTCGGAGCGGTGGCGCTGCTCTTGAGCCAGACCCGTGAAGTGGCCCCGGTGGCGCCTGTGGTGACCATCCCGGCTTCCTCCCCGTCGACCATGTCAACTGCGGGGGTGGATATCTCTCAGTTGGTTGATGTGAACGACTGGATCGCTTATCAGGGCCCGGGACCAGATGACTCTGCGTTCGTCTTTCTGGTACATCCAGATGGGTCCGGGAGAAACAAGATTGGAGAAGATGTCGGTGCCTTTGGCCTGCCCGACTGGTCGCCCGATGGAACCAAGCTTGTCTTCACCACCAGAGGTGGAGTCACTGAACCGCTGTATTCCTATGATCTGTCCACCGAAACCTCGAGTCAGGTTTTTGCCTGCGAGGACCCGTGCTTCGGCGACACCGACCCGTCTTACTCAGCTGACGGATCGCAAATCGTCTTCGTCAGGGAATTTGGGCCTTTCGTCAACGATCTGCCGTCCGATTGCGGCCTGTGGGTTGGGAACGTGGACTCCAAGCAGGTGACGCAGATAACGTCGAATCCTGGTTGTGACAAGGAATACGCGCCTCGCTTGTCGCCGGACGGAACCACGATCGCCTATTACCGATACGACGAGAACGGACTCGGGAGGAGAACGGCGGTGTTCGTGATGGACGTGACGGGTGGAGACGAAACGCAACTTACCGATTGGGGTAGCGGTGCTGCGGGGCCTGTGTGGTCACCTGATGGTGAGTGGATCGTGGTCGAATACGACTCCGAAGGCACCTCCCTGCCGGGAGCGACCTCCACCGAATGCGACCTGAC
>CAJQPD010000145.1 GCA_905480085.1 uncultured Acidimicrobiia bacterium | reverse complement strand
GTCTGGATGAGTCTGGCGTGGGCCGTCATCAATCTGCTGCCGATGGGCGGGTTGGATGGATCACAAATCCTGGCCGAGGTATTGGAGCGTAAGAATCCCAGGGACGGCCGTAAGCAGGCCGCCTGGGTGGGCGTCATTGTGGCGGGGGTGGCCGCCATCTATGCCGTGATCGTGTTGCACTCTTGGCTCATTGCGTTTGTCTTCGGGATGTTCGCCCTAAACGACTATGCCCGTGTCAACGATCAGCCCCCGCCGTTCGGGAACTTCCGACGTTAACCCGGCACGGCGGGTCCGATCGGTCAGGCCAACGCGTCCCTCAGAAGAGCTATCGCCTTCGCACGGTGGGATAGTCGGTTTTTCTGGTTGATGCCCATCTCAGAGAGCGTTTGACCGTCTACCTCGAAGATGGGGTCATAGCCGAACCCACCGACGCCCCGGCGCTGTCCGGTAATCACCCCGACGAGCGCCGCCTCGACGACCATTTCTGTTGAACCGTCCACGAAGGCCGCCGCAGTTCGAAATTCGGCCCGACGATCCTCGACGCCTTCGAGCTCGAGAAGCATCTTGGTGACGTTGTCGTCGTACGTCGCATCGGGACCGGCATAGCGAGCCGTGTGAACGCCCGGGCGACCATCGAGTGCCGCGACGAACAGCCCGGTGTCGTCGCCAATTGAGGGAAGATTGGTGGCTTTGAACACCGCCCGGGCTTTCAGCAAGGCATTCCCGCCCAGCGTGTCGGCGTCTTCGATGACATCCTCCCACGACAGGCCGGTCACCAACTCCCCCACCACCCCATCGAGCAACCGAGCAATCTCTGCAATCTTGTCAGGGTTTTTCGAAGCAACTACTGCCCGGGGGATCACAGCCCAAGCAATTCTTTCTGAGCTGCGGACAGTTCGGCGATACCGTCACCAGCCAGGTCGAGCAGGCTGTCAAACTCGTCGCGGGTAAAGGCTGCTTTCTCGGCAGTACCTTGCACCTCGACCAGAAGACCGCGGCCTGTCATGACAACGTTCATGTCGACATCTGCATTTACGTCATCGACATATTCCAGATCGAGAAGCGGTGTCCCGTCGACGATCCCAACCGAAACCGCAGCCACCGTATCGACGATCGGAATATCCGACATTCTCCCGGCAGCCACCGCTGCACTAAAGGCGTCGTGCATGGCAATGAATGCTCCGGTGATCGCCGCGGTGCGGGTTCCGCCGTCTGCTTGCAAGACGTCGCAGTCGACTTGTACCATCGCCTCGCCCATCTTCTTCATGTTGACAACCGCCCGTAGCGATCTGCCGATGAGGCGGGAGATCTCCTTGGAGCGGCCACCTTCGTAGTTGTTGCGTCGGATGCGTTCACCTGAGGATCCCGGCAACATTCCGTATTCGGCCGTTACCCACCCGGCGCCCGAACCTTTCATCCACCTTGGCACCTCTGACTCGACGCCGGCTGTGCACAGGACCCGGGTCTCACCCATCTCTATGAGCACCGACCCGGGGGTCATATTCGTAAAACCCCGCGTGATGCGAACTGCGCGTAACTCGTCGGCCGGTCTTTCACGTTGCGCCATTGCTCTCCTCCAGATCGATGGTCAGTCCCGGGCTCGCCGCAACGACGGAACCAGAAAAAGTTGCGGAGGCCTCTTCGACCGATTGCCCCGGATCGTTGGTAGGCCAGAGATGAGTCAGCACAAGACGACCCACCTTGGCCGCGGTCGCCAGTTCACCGGCTTCGGATGCCGTCAGGTGGTAGGGCCACGCTTTGTCACGGCTAGAACCGAGGTAGGACGCTTCGGCGACTAGCACGTCGGAGCCGGTCGCCCACTCGGCCAGGTGGTCGGCCACCCCGGTGTCGGCCGTGTAGGCGATCGATCCCGTCTGATCGGTCAGCTTGACCGCCATCGTCGGGACCGGGTGATTGGTCTGTGTGAAAAGGAGGTGAAGATCCTTGATGTTCAATTCCGTGCCGAGGTCTACCCGGTTGAACGTGAGCGCTTCGAAAACCGCAGTTCCGGTCCGACCGATAAGCGCCTCGAGTCGCTTTGGTACCGAGGCGGGGGCATACACCGCAACCGGACCAAGGAGCGGGTTCCCATACCGGCGCGAGTAGGCGAATGGCAGAACATCCACGCAATGATCAACATGTTCGTGGGTAATGACGATGGCGTCGAGGTCGGCCGGATCGATGTGTTCCTGAAGCGCCGCAAAGGTGCCCGTCCCACAATCGAGCCACACGGTCGCCTGCTCGGTTTGCACGAGATAGCCCGATGAGGGGCGACCGGGAGTCGGATAGGTGCCGTTACACCCGAGTACTGTCAGACGCATCGGAGGGAGCTTAGGCCAGCCGTGAGCCCCCGGCTGGTATCAGCCGGTAGATTTCCGGCGATCTAGCTAGTCGTCTATCTCAATCTCCAACTGTCGGGACCGCTTTGCGACGATCTCAAAGGCACCGACCGTGTCGTCGCTGACGACGAGGTATAGCCAGGCAGGCGATGGAGCCCTGGCCACATCGGTAGCCGACGGAACCGGAGTTCCGCGGGGGTGCGAGTGGAACACGCCGCCGATTTCCCAATCGTGCCGTTCGGCGTGGCGGGCGGCGCCGTAGAACTCCGCAGGATCGATGGTGTACGACGAAGCCGACCTGTCGACGTTACTGAGGCAATACACAAACCGGACCGACCCTGCGGGAGTTACGGCCAGGAGCCCGCAGGCTTCACGTGGTGCTTCGTAGGCGGCGTGCTCGAGCATGGCGGTGAGCATGGGCTTGCGGACCCGGGGGGCCTTCATGGGCTCAGGCGTTGACAAGCCCAACCTGACTCCGCCAGCTCGTAGACGATCCGGTCGTGAAGCCGGTTGACCTGACCCTGCCAGAACTCAATCCGACGCGGGATCACTCGATACCCTCCCCAGGTCTGCGGCCGGGGAACCTCCTGACCTTCCCATCGAGACTCCTCGGTCTCATATCGAACTTTCAACATATCCCGGCTCGGAATTACCGCCGATTGATCACTTGCTCTGGCCGCCAACTGTGATCCACGCGGCCGACTCGCGAAGTATCGGTCTGACTCTGCGACGTCAACTTTCTCGACACTTCCCGACACCCGGACTTGCCGATGGAGCGATTGCCAGAGGAACACGAGAGTCGCCTCCGGCCGATCAGCCAACTGTTGGCCTTTGTCGCTGGCGTAATTCGTGTAGAAAACGAACCCGGCGGGACCGTGCCCCTTCAACAGCACGACTCTCGCATCAGGGTTTCCCGCTGCATCGACGGTGGCGAGCGTCATCATGTTTGCTTCGGGTACATCTGCCTCGACTGCTTCCTGAAACCAGCCTGCAAACTGGTCGAAGGGGTCGGCGGCGACATTGGCTTCCAACAATCCGTCCACGTCGTATTCGATCCGGGGCGGCTCCATCACAGATCCCGTATCGCGGCGGGAGGCTGAACCAGCCCTACCGCCAACTTGACGACGTCGGCTCGTGCATGAACGGTCTCGGCCAGAAACATCGGCTAGGTGAGCGGAACGATGTACTTCAAAACGACCACGAAGTGAAAAAGGGACCCGGCCACGACCAGGACGTGAAAGACCTCGTGGTAGGAGAAAATTCGGGGAAAGAGGCGAGGCCGCTTGGTCGCAAAGGCGATCATTCCAATCAAGTAGGCAATACCTCCCGCCAGCAAGAACCCCACCCCGATGGGAGCAAGCCGTTCCGACATGACCGGGAGCGGCACGACCGCGAAACACCCCATCGTCGTGGCCAGGGCAACCGGTAGCCAAACGCGGGCCCGGTGGAACACGATCCGTTCAACCGTCCCGATGAGGAATGCCGACCAAACGATGACCAGAGTGGCGATCCTCCACCCACCGTCGAGCAGGTTCACGGCAAACGGTGTGAACGAGCCGGCGACGAGCAAGAAGATCATCGAATGATCTACCCGCTGCATCCGGGCCTTCCATCGTTCGCCCCACGGAATCGAGTGATACAACGCGCTCGTTGTGTACAAGGCGATCAACGAAATCCCGAAGACGATCATCGAAACCATCCGGGGGCGGTTGTTGACGGTCGACACGATAAGAACGACTAGACCACCCACCGAAGCCACCGCCGCCGATCCATGGAGGAGGCCGCGTACGGGGTTCTGCATTAGGCCGAGTGTCATACGTTGCACCCAGCCAGCATATCGGTTTACAGGTCGTAGCATGGCGCCCGATGAAACCGCTAGTGCGAGGACTCACCAAACGATGCCCCCACTGCGGGGCGTCTGGCCTGTTCAGCGGTTGGTGGACCATGCGCAAACACTGTCCCGGTTGCGGTATGAAGTTCGAGCGAGATCAGGGCTACGGAACCGGCGCCATGATCGTGAATACGGCCGTGACGATTGGCACATTCCTGATCGTCTTCGTGGCCATCATGGTGGTCACCTGGCCCGACGTTCCCTGGTCAACCGCGTTGATCGTGACGATGGTCGTTAACACGCTCATACCGATCGTTTTCTATCCATGGTCGAAAACGATCTTTCTCGGGTTGGATCTAGCGGTGCGGCCGCTTGGCCCCGACGAACTGGCCAGGGCGACCGCCTGGCTTGCCCAAAACGATTCGCCGCCCAACGGGATCGACGCACGTTGAAGGTCAGGACGTTCCACCCTATTGCCCCTGGCCACCTGTGATAAACACACCTCACTTGAACGACGAACAGTTCCTGAGTCTTGAGACCTTTCGTCGCAATGGAACGGGTGTCAAGACGCCGATCTGGTTCGCCCAGGAGGGCGATGAGTTGTTCATGTGGACGGCGGGCGATTCCGGCAAGGTCAGGCGAATCGGCAACAACCCCGGGGTGAGGGTCGCCCCGTGCACGCGATTCGGCCGGGTCACCGGCGATTGGTTCGAAGCACGCGCTTCGGTCGACGCCTCCCCCGCAGCCGTGAAACGGGTCGAAGACCTCTTGAAACAGAGACTTGGCTTCCGGTTCACACTGTTCCAGCGGGTCGATGGGATCAGGGACAACCGGAGGGGTTCAAGCCGGGTTTGCCTCACGGTCTCGTTTGCGGAAAGTTCCTAGCAACCTGACCCGGAGCGGCACCGACTCAGCCTTGGCCGCCTCTAGCGGCGGCGGCGTTTGCGCAGAGGGTTTACAACGACCTGCTCGTAGGGCGGCGGTTGAAACGCCTCAAGATCTTTCAACCGCGGATCGTTTGAGAACATCTTGACGACGGTGGATAGGACCTCGGCTTCCTTCTGAAGCGTCCGGACCTCTGTCATCTGATTCCATTCGACAAACGTGACAACCAATCCCGAACCTCCGGCGCGAGCGGTTCGCCCCGAGCGGTGGAGGTAGGTCTTGTAATCCTTGGGCAGGTCGTAGTGGATCACAATGTCCACACCTTCGATATGCAAGCCCCGGGCAGCTACGTTCGTCGCCACAAGTACCTTCGTCTTGCCCTCTGCAAATGACGCCAGAACCCGCTCTCGCTTCGATTGAGGTAGATCGCCGTGGAGGGCTTGGGCCGATACTCCCTCGGCGCTTATCTGTTCAGCAGCTTTGTCACAACCACGCTTGGTGTGGACGAAGACAAGAATCCGATTCGCGTTTTCAGCAATGGCGGAAACTGTTTTGGGTTTGTCGAGATAGTGCACCTCGATGAACCGGTGCTCCATGGTGTCCACGGTCACCGTGTCAGATTCAACCTCGTGATAGACAGGTTCTTTGAGGTGTCGTTTGACCAAACGGTCCACTGCGCCGTCGAGGGTCGCCGAAAAAAGCAACGTTTGGTGATCGCCTTCCATCTGGCGGATAACGACGTCTACCTGGGGCAAGAAGCCCATGTCGGCCATCTGATCGGCCTCGTCAAGACACACCAT
>CAJQPD010000144.1 GCA_905480085.1 uncultured Acidimicrobiia bacterium | reverse complement strand
CTTCTCGCTGGTAGAAGAGGAGGTACCGGTTGTCGAGCGGCTGAGCATCGATGAGGCCTTTCTCGACGTGTCGGGTCTCACTTTGCTCTATCCGCACAGCCGATCCGTGGCGGTTCACCTTCGCAAGCGGATCAGGCATGAGGTTGGAATTCCTGCCTCATGCGGCATCGCCTCGAACAAATTCCTTGCCAAGCTGGCCAGTGGCAAAGCAAAACCGGATGGGATATTTGTCATGGAGGCGGAACGTCAGCTGGCATTGCTCCACGCGTTTGATGTTCGGGCCATGTGGGGGGTCGGGGAAGCCACGTACGCGGGGCTTGAGCGATTGGGCGTGCAAACCATCGGTGACCTTGCCGGGGTCGGTGACAGGGCCTTGCAGCGGACGTTCGGGAGGTCTGCGGGGAGCTCCCTCTATCGGCTGTCAATGGGTATCGACGATCGGGTCGTCGAGTCGCACGGTGAGGCCAAGTCGATTTCAAATGAGCAAACCTACGACGAGGATCTTCAATCTGACGAGGAGATCCGAAACGAGGTAAAACGACACGCCGATCGCCTCTCCACGCGCCTGCGGCAAGCCCACATGGAGGCCAAGACGGTGTCGATCAAGATTCGCTTCGATAGCTTTGAAACGATCAGTCGATCGCTGACACTGCCATCTCCGACGGCAGTCGGGCAGGATCTCATGAACGCGGCGGTTCAGTTACTTGATCGAGCGGGTATTCAGGGGCGAAGGGTCCGGTTGATCGGAGTTGGCGGATCGGCCCTGGTTCCGACTTCCCAGGCCGTCCATCAACTTGCCACGGACAGACCCGCGAGCTGGGATGACCTGGCCGAGGCGGTCGGCGAGATCCGGGACCGTTACGGACACGACGCAGTCGTCCCCGCCGTCGTGCATCAGAAAAAGGAAAACCCTACCTCCGATATAGCTGCGGGCTGACGTATACTGGCCCAACGACGTTTTCGGAGTATGCAGAAATGGGCCTTGATGATCGAGAGCAGCGGATCCTCGACGAGATAGAACGTCAGTTCTACGACGAAGATCCGGACTTGGCGGACGCTGTCCGCAATATCGTGCGCGTGCCGATGACCGTTGGACGGTTGCGGATCGCTGGTGTTTTAGCCGTTATAGGACTGGTCTTCCTGGTTTACATGTTTCCAAAGGACACGATCGTGGCATCGGTCGGGTTCGTCGTCATGGTTGGTTCGGTGTTTGCCATCGTGCAAGGGAGGCGGCCCAAAGTTCTCGATCGGCGCCACTCAACCGATGTCCGCGCCGAAGATTGATCGTTTCTTAAACGAACCTGTTCTTACGGAATCACACCCTGATAAGTTACGCTAGGGTATCGATCCGGGCCTTATGAGCATGACTCATCGGGTTTACGGAGGCAAAACGCGGGACCTGTTACATCGCCGCGACTGGTTTTTGGAGATGTCTTGGAAGAGGGTTATTCGGCGCAGCAGTCGTCAAAACTGACGAACTGTTCATTGCATCAGCTTCGTTATTGGGATCGCGTCGATCTGGTCCGACCATCGATTCAATCGACTGGTGGTCGTCCGGGCGTTCGTCGTCTGTATTCGTTTCGTGATCTTGTCGCTCTTCGGGTCGTACGGAGCCTGCTTGACAACGGCATGTCCGTCCAGCGGGTCCGGCGTGCGTGGGACTATTTGCGTCGAAATGCCGACATGGAAACTCATCTTGCCGATGTGAAACTTGTCACCGATGGCGTATCGATTTTTCGGGTGGCGCACGACGATGATCAGCTTCTTGACGCGCTGAAGTCGGGTCAGCTGGCCTTTTTTGTGGCGATTGATGAGATTGCCCGGGCAGTCGAAGATGACGTAACTCGCTTTGAGCTCGACCGTGAACGGTTCCTGGACATTCTCCGCCTTGGCGGAGAAGATGCCGCCTCCGGCTAGCTTCTCGCCGATCGGATATTCCACAAGGCCCGCAGGCGTTCACTTCTGGTGTGCTTGGCCTTTATCCAGCTGTCGGCGTGGGTAAAAAGCGAGATGTTTCTTTGACGCTCTGCCTGCCCGGTGGGTCGGTCTGGGCCATATGTGACAGCGCCGTAGGCCATGGCGAATGGAACCAGGGATGGTTCGGTGTTACGGGCTAGTTCGGCCGGAGTGAGATGCCCTGAGACCGGATGTTTGAGATCAACGAGGCGGTCGAAGATGTCCGACCAGGCCGCCCGGATGTCGCCCGAGAGAGCCTGCTTTCTGCGGCCCCTTCGGCGGAGCGTCTTTGATGCGGGGATGAGCGACATTGCCAGGAGGGCTCCGAACACCCACCATACGGGATTCGGGATCGACAGCGGTCCCCGTGTTGTCGGAAGGGGCACGATGGGGCTGGCATCCGGGTTGTCATTGATCCGGTCCAGTAGATCCTGGATGTCCTGTGGTGTCTGGCCTGGGGCGAGGTTCGGGTCGGCCGGGTCGAGGGCCGGGAGAGTCACGGTACGAGGATCGAACCCGAGATTCGTCGCCGGGTTGATGCCGTCCGATCTCGGCGTGGGATCAAACCCCACCCAACCGTGGCCGTCCATCCACAACTCGACCCAGGCGTGTGCATTGCGTTGACGGACGATAACCAGACCATCCTCGTCAACCTCGCCGGGTGTGAAGCCGAGGGAGACTCTCGATGGAATGCCGAGCTCTCGAGCCATAACGGCCATGCTCGTGGCGAATTGCTCGCAGTAGCCGATCCGGAAATTTGGGCTGCTGCTATCAAGCAACCAATCGGCCAGGGTGGTGGCCGAGTGGCCGGCCTCGATGTCGACCGAGTACGAGAACTGGACCGGGTCCCGGAAGAAGGCCTCCAGTAATACCGCTCGTTCGAACGGTGTGGTGGCATCCGCCGTGAGGTCTTTGGCCAGGTCCGCGATACGAGGGTCGAGGTCGGTTGGCAGGTCGGTGTATTCGCCGAGATCGGCCGGGCGGAATCGTTCCGAAGTCGCAACAGCGATGGCCTGGAAGAGCCCGGCTTCACCGGCCGCCTCGAACAGCGGAGACAAGCCTCCGCCCGGCAGGGTGGCGAGGGCAGCGATCGAGTCGTTTGGTACCTGGGACTCGACATCGTAGGCCAGTCCTGAAAACGTCCGTGCGTCGAATCGAAGCGAGCCGTCTTCGCGTACCGAGAACGATTCGTCGAGCAGTCGGTTGTCGGACTCCATGGCGGATACGCCAGCGAGTGCCGGCAGATAGTTCGCCCTGAGTTGGAGGATTTGTATCACCTGTGCCATGGAGACGGTGCTGCCCTGATACTTGTGATCATCGCTTCCGTACCCAAGCGAACCGGCAGGTCGCGTGAATCCCTGGTCGCCCGGATACCAGTTCGTCCCGTCGAACTTCTCAAGACTGATGAGCTTCCAATAGAGCGAACCGGGATCGACCGGACCGGCCACCCGGGCTATAAACACTGGTTCAGCGCTCAACGAGAGGAGGTCGGATTGGGTTATTGACACAAACAGGTTGTACGACACTCCGCCGTAGATACCACCGCCGAGGCCGGAGCGGGAGCGCCACTCGAGCAGCCCGGAAGCCGGTACGAGTCCGGCCAATGTGGTGCTGCCGATGACGGCAGCGGCCACGATCGCCACCACGGTCACGACCGAAACTGAAAGTCCGGTGCGGGGCCTGGCGCCGCCTTGTCGGTCCCGGAGACGGCCGGTCCCTTGCCGGCGCTCATCGACCGCGATCGCCAGGAGACTCAAAGCGACCAGCAAGGCGAAAGCCATCATCAAGCTCGTGCGACTGGGGAGCCGGTCGATCGTGGCGAGCTGGAGACCGAGCATGAGGGGTGGTAGCAGTGCCCAGGCGGGCCGCCGGGATGCGAGGCCCCACGTCCCCAACGCCCCGAAAATCCAGAACGCCAGGGCAATCACCGCGATGAGGCCGCGGACCGGGAGGACCGGGGTTGAACCAAATCGGATGAGCTCGATGGCGAAATCCAGTTCGTCGATTAGAACTTCCCGGGTGGCGCCGGTGGGAAGAATTCCGAACATGAGCGTGGTCGGGGCCATGATGCGGAGCGAGGCGAGCACATAGCCGAGCAGATTGGCGGTGAAGTAGGACATCGAGGTAAGCCGGGCGTTCACCACGAGCCAGGTGATGGCCGAACCCATCAAGAAGGCTGCGCCGAGCACGAGTTGCCAGGGTGGGCCAGATTCGGCCGGCCTGAGCAGGCTGCCCAGCCGCAGGACGGCAAAGGCCACCGACAGGAGGAGTATCAGTCGGCTGAAACGGTAGACCATGACGGATTCGTGGCAGTGAGCCAGGCGGCGGCCCAGGACTGGTCGGTTTCGACGTTTAGCGTTACCGCGCCGAGTTGTTGGAATGAGACGGCCTCGGAACCGGCAGAGACGGTGAGAGCGATCGTCGATGGATAATCACGACTGAGCAGCCGATGAGCTGCGATGAGGTCATCGTCAGGGCGCCCGGTGACGATGATGAGCGCCCCGCCCCGACCCGATTTTTGGAGTCGACTGGCCGCGGCGACTATGTCGAACGTGGTTGAGGGTCGCACGACGGCCAATGTTTCCATGATTTTTGCGTAAGGCTCTCCAGGGTTGAGAGCGACGACTCCGGTCCATACGGACGTCTCGAAGCCAGAACTGAACAGGTGGCTGGTTACCGAGGCCGCCCCCTTCACGGCTTTTTCGAAAGCGGCAGGCGACGAGTAGGCGCTGGCGCGAACGTCGAGCATCACCAGCGCCTGGGATTGCCATGGCGTTTCCAACTGGCGGATCATCAGCTGATCGCGTTTGGCCGATGTTGGCCAATGCACCCGGCGGAGGTCGTCGCCGGTCCGGTACTCGCGAATGGTAAAGAAGTCCTCGCCGCCACGATGGGAGAACTCGGGTCGGGAGGCATGCACCGCGGGATCCCGGCCTCGCACGATTGGAAACCCGGTCAGTCGCTCCACTTCGGGGTAAACCACGAGGCGGTCAGACGATCCCACGATTGAGCGACGCTTGGCGAACAGGAACGGATCCTGCAGAACCAACACTGCCGGTCCGACCGTGTAGATGCCTCTTGGGCGGCATACGATCTGGTAGTTGGCCACGACGGACTCTTCGGCTTTGATGGCCGACGCATGGAAACGTGCGGCGCCCAGTCCCGCCACTTCATCCTCTACCGTCGGATTGATAACCCGGAATCGACCGTTGTTTGTGATAGTGGCCTGAACGATGGCCTGGTCGCCTTCGTACACGAGC
>CAJQPD010000143.1 GCA_905480085.1 uncultured Acidimicrobiia bacterium | reverse complement strand
TCGTAACGAAGCCCGAGGATGGCCTCGGCGGCTTCGTTATAGAACAGGAGATCGCCGCCCGTGTCCATGATCCACACCGGAATCGCCTGATACGTCGACCACTGCCGCAGCAATATCAGTTCTATGGGTTGCGTCATACCTCGCCTCCCGCCTGCGCAAAGCGTACTCCGAAGTGAACGAACCGTGAGCGGAATGTCCCCTTTCTTGTCCAACCGCTGATGGCGGGGCATCTCGCGCATTGCCATACCGGGCGGGTACAGTCAGCCCGGTGATCGATCCTTTCAAGACACGCCTGACTCGAGTCGGGAGTTTTTCCGTCGGACTGCTTCTGGTCCTGTCCGGTTGCGCGACGGCGGGCCCGTCGTCGACGACCACTCCGAGCCCATCTCCGACCCCCCAGGTGGGACCCCCCAGTACCACCACCACCGTTGGTGCGGCAGAGGAGCAGGTACCACCCATTGGGCTGTCCACCGCAGAATTGGAGTCGATGCCGGGCAGGCTGGTTATCAACCAGCGCCAGGCTGTGACGGTGATCGGGGCCGATCTGGCAGCGCTGCCACTGGCGGACTCTCAGGGAGAGGTTGGCTCCCAGCCGACCTGGTCTCCCGACGGAAAGTCGGTCGCCTGGTCACGTGTAAAAGCAGACGGTACTGCGTCGGTGGTTGTCAGTTCTGCGACCGATGGATCGTCCGCGGAGTACGTCACGACTTTCCAAGTCTTTTACATTCAGTGGCGCCCGGACAATGGGGCATTGGGAGTTCTCGGCGCCGGCGGGCAGGGAACGGCGCTGGCCATCATCGATCTCGGCGACGGGCAGGTCACTCAGAAACACTCGGCCGGCTCGTTCTACTTTGTGTGGTCGCCGGATGGGAAGACCCTCGTCACGCACTTGAACGGTTCGATCATCGAGTTCGTTGATGTGGCGAGCGGGCAGCGCACGCCGATCGATACGGAGACTGGCACGTTCGAGGCCCCTCAGTGGACGGCTGATGGGAAATCGATCATCTACATCCGACCGGTCATCATTCAGACTGCAAGTCTTGGGGGGTTTCTGGCTGCCCAGGCGAATAGCGACGAGCTCGTCATGCACAAAGTGGCTACCGGCGAAGTTACCGTCCTCGCCGAGGGCATAGGCATGAACGGTTTCTCGCTGTCGCCGGATGGCACCGAGATTGCTTACACGGCAGCCCGGTCGGGGACTGAAACCGACATGTTCGTCATAGACCTGGCCACGGGCGAACGGAAATCTCTCGAGGTCGGGTTGGTGTTTGCCTGGCAATGGAGTCCAGACAGCCGCAAGATTCTGGTATTCGGAATCGAAGACGCCGGCATCGTCCTACGAGTGTGGGATAACGGGACCGTAGAGGACTATTTCCGGGCGGTGCCAACCGGCACCTTCTTCAGTCGTTATCTCATCTTCTGGGGACAGTACGTCCGAAGTATGAGTGTGTGGGCCCCCGATAGTTCGGCGTTCGTGTTCGCCGCCATCGACCGAGGCGACGATTATGTCTTCCTGCAACGTCTCGAAGACGAGTTCCCGACCCTGGTCGCCCCCGGTTCCGTGGCTTCGTTTTCGCCGGCTGGTGACTCAACCAACTGAAGCAGTCCGCCGATAGCTAGGGGATGAGCACGATCCGCCTGCGCTATCCGGCCAACTGCCGGCGATGCGAAACTTTGCTGGGTCCAGGTTCGGAAGCTGTTTGGGATCGCACAACGAAGTCGGCAACCTGCGTCGGATGTGTGGATTCGCCAGCTTTTGCAGGTGGTGCCGGCGATCCGTTTGCCGGTCCTACCGTTGACCGGGGAATTGCCGGGGCATCTGCCCGGGCCGAGTACGAGCGGCGGAGCCCTTACGGTGGCGACGCCATCTCAGCGCAGTACCCGCGGATTGGCGCCCTGTTGCGGCGGGTGGCGGGGGAGCCGCAGCACGTTGAGGCCTGGCTGAAGGGATCGGTCGGTGAGGAACGTCTTGGTCTGGTCCTTGATCGGATTCCTCATGCTTGGGCGCTTCACGATCGCGCGGTTCCTGCTTCGAAGGCCAACATTGACCACATATTGGTGGTGCCGAGCGGGGTGTTCGTTATCGATGCAAAACGCTACAAGGGCAAGATTGCCTGGTCGGCAGGCCAGCTTCGAGTTAACGGGCGCGATCAAACGCGTCTGAGAGAAGGGATCCTGCGACAGGTGACGATGGTCGAACAAGCGCTGCATTCGGAGCCAGATGCGCGGGTTGCAGGTGTGCTCTGTTTCGTTGAGGGCTCCTTCGAAACCAGACCGCCATTTGGGTCTGGCGCCTTTCTTGTCCACAGTCCGAGAACGTTGCGCTATGCCCTTGAGCGGCCAGGCAGTTACAGCTTTGACGATCGCCATCGTCTTGCCGGGCTTCTATCAGAAGCTTTCCCGCCATCCTTCAGTTGACATCGGACCGACGCGCGAGGATGTTTTGATGCGGTTCAAGTCTTTCCTCGGCTGACCGTCGTCGGGGTAATTCGTCAATTACCATCAGCTCATGCGGATATTTGGTCGGCTACGCGTTAACCACCACGAACCACTCGGGCGTTGGTTTGAGCGCGAGGTGGCGGTGCTGGCCGGTCGGATAACTGCGGCCGATGCGTTGGGCCAGGCTCAAGCGCTTATCGCCGAGGTCGATCCCCATGCCCACCCGGTACATATTTCAACCTCCACGGTGGACGAGAATGGCAGATCCGAGCACTGGGAAGTTCGGTTTGATTCTCGAGCGCTCGTGGCCAATCTCTGGGTCGAGTTCGGTTTCGAGCACGCCTGGCTACGGGGCGTTCCTCTGGTGAGCAGCGAGTCCGGCTCGGTCACTCCTGAGTTTTGGGCGAGTATGAATGGCACTCAACGACAGGTCTTTACCGATCAATGGTTTGCGTATCCGGATCTGACAGGGTTTGTCGACTCCGACGCGGCGCTGGCGCGATTGCTCGCAGAACACCCCGAGGTGAATCTTGATTCGGACTCACCCGAGATGTCGCTTGAAACGGACCGCCCCGACGAGCTGTGGGCGTTGACGGTTGCCGACCAGCAATGGTGGACTCCGCTGTTCTGATGGTTATGAGCTTCGCGACAATGCCTTAGGGCGGCGGTTCCCCGAAAGCCCCTTCGAGCTTTTCTACCGTAACATCGAGAGCCGAAGCGACTCTGCTCAGATCCTGCGCTCCCGGTGCTTGATGGCCGGTCGGTGATCGAGTTCCGGGCCCGAGTCGATTTATGCCTGGTTCAGGGACCCGCCGAGCCACGTTGCTCCGGTAGCTTTCTCCCATGACCGCGCACGCAGAGTACGAAAAGCACGATGCCACCGGACTGGCCGACCTGGTTCGGACCGGACAGGCACATCCCCGCGAATTGCTCGAGGCGGCGATTGCCTCGGTTGAACGATCCAACGCGACGATCAATGCCGTGGTCCACAAGATCTATGAGCGGGCCATGGAATATGTTGACGGGCCGATCCCGGAAGGGCCCCTGGCCGGCGTGCCGTTCTTGCTCAAGGATCTTGGGTCGGCGCTGGCGGGAGTACCGATGACGGGTGGTTCTCGGTACCTCATGGGATTCATTCCTGACTACGACAGCGAGATCGTGGCCCGGTACAAACAAGCAGGACTTGTCGTCTTCGGTAAGACAAACACGCCGGAGTTTGGCCTGGTCGCTGTCACCGAACCCGAACTCCATGGCCCTACTCTCAACCCGTGGGATATCACCCGGACCCCGGGTGGTTCCAGTGGTGGTGCAGCGGCAGCCGTGGCGGCCGGGTATGTGCCGGCTGCTCACGCCAGCGATGGGGGAGGTTCCATCCGGATACCCGCCTCGGCCTGTGGACTGTTCGGAATGAAGCCAACCCGCGGCCGGGTTCCGCATGGTCCGGCGGTCGGCGATCCTGGTTTCGGCCTCACTCAAACCCACGCCATAACCCGGTCGGTCAGGGATAGCGCATTGCTGCTTGACGTGGCCAGGGGCCACGATCACGGTGCTCCGTACCAGATCCGAGAACCCGATCGGCCGTACGTTGATGAACTAGATGTCGATCCTGGCCAGCTTCGCATCGGTTTTACCAACCAGGCCTTGTTTGGCACCGACACCCACCCCGACTGTGTGGAAGCCGTCGAAAAGGCAGTTGCCCTCCTCGAGAGTCTCGGGCATCACGTCGAGGAAGTGACGATTCCGTTCGACCGGGCCCGGATGCCTTCCACATGGGTGCGGATCTGGGCAGCTTCGCTCGCTGGTGATCTTGAGACTATGCAAGCGTCGACGGGCAAGAAGCTTCACCTCGACCACTTCGAACTCACGACCTGGCTGCTGGCTGTCATCGGCCGAAAGCTGTCGGCCGCCGAACTTGCAGCCGATGTTGGCTTCATGCATTCAGAGTCCAGACGGGTTCAGACGGCCTGGCGCGATCACGATGTCATCATCACCCCGACGTTGGCGAGACCGCCCGTGAAGATTGGTGAACTGGCTCCGACCGAATCCCAGATCCGCCAGATAAAAGTGCTCGTCCGGGCACCAGTCCGAAAACTGCTCGACCGCGCCCTCGAGGAGGTGGCCGGCGAAAATATGGCGCCCGTTCCGAACACTATGTTGTTCAACATGACCGGCCAGCCGGCCATGTCGGTACCCCTACATTGGAATGCCGACAACTTGCCAATTGGAGTTCAGTTCGTCGGCCGTTGGGGAGACGAGGCGACTCTCTTCCGGCTTGCTTCTCAACTTCAGGCCGCTCAACCCTGGTGGGACCGTCGGCCCCCGCCACTGCACTAGCCAGACGCCGACCTGAGGACGATGAGAACGCTAACGAAGCTCCGGAATCGGACTCGGCACAAGACGCGCTCTCATGTGCCAGGCCGGCCGAACGATGCACAAAACGTTGCCAGGGTCGTGACGACTCAAGCGGAAACTCAAGCGAACTACGATCGGATTGCCCGGTTCTACGAGCCCCTCGAAGGGATCTGGGAGAGACGAGTTCGCTCTGCCGCAGTCGCAGCTTTACACGTTGGGCCAGGGGAGAGCGTGCTCGAAATCGGGAGTGGCCCTGGTTACACCCTCGCCGAGTTCGGAAGGATGGCCGGTCCGAATGGCGTGGCTGTGGGGATCGACCTTTCTTCGAAAATGTGCCGGCTGGCTCACCGCCGCCTAACGAGTGATAGCCGAACCGTGGGAGTTGTCGTCCAGGGTGATGGGGGCCAGCTGCCATTTGATGACAGCCGTTTTGATGCGGCATTCATGAGCTTCACTCTGGAGTTGTTCGACACTCCCCAGATCGCGGTAGTAGCAGCCGAGACGTACCGGATTCTCAGGCCGGGCGGGCGGATCACCGTGGTGTCGTTGCGTAAAGAAGATCCAGCGCCTCTGATGCAGCGAGGATACGAATGGGGTCACTCGACCTTCCCGAAACTCTTGGATTGTCGACCGATCCGGGTCGGCCAGGCCCTGGCTGAGGCCGGATTCGTGATTGAAGACGACCAGCGATTGTCGATGTGGGGACTCCCCGTGGCGCTGGTAGTGGGGTCCAAACCCCCGAGCTGAGAATCGGGTTACGCAACCGTCTAGGACGAGCGACTCGCCAGTTCCACCGCACGCTCGACGGTGTGAGCGAGTGGAGCGGGGATCTCATCGGCGGTCAGCTTGCTGAAACGTTCCCAGGCGCGTTCGGGTTTGTGGCGATGCCCTCGCAGACCGGAGATGCCTTCGAAGTCAGGGACCATTTCGACCCTGTCATCTTCGCCGGCGATCTCACCGATCAACTTGTTCAAGTAGCGCTGGCCCTCATTCGGTTTCTTGCCCGCTGGAGCGTCACGATCGTGGAGCGCAACAAACGGGACGCCAACGGCTTTGGCAATCCGGGCAGCGAGCACGATATTCGACTTGCCACCGCATTCCACGATCGAGATCCGCTCCCGGTCGGCATCATGGCCCATCGCCCGAAACACGAAGGGAAGAGCCAGCTTCTCGGTCAGCCCCTCGACCAGCACGGCCGCCCGAGCGAGGAACAGCTCTCCCCGAGATGCGTCGAACTCGGAAGCGGCCACGAACTCCTGATCGGCCGGGAGTGGTTCAGGCTGGAACAGCCGGGTGCCCTCGCCTGGTCGAAGCTCGGCCATAACCAGTTCGTCGAGCCGGGCAACGTTGAGAAACGAGGGCGAGTGGGTGGAGTAGAAGATCTGATTGTCGGCCTCGGACAGCTGGTGAAGGAGTCGATAGAGGTACCGCTGGATCTGAGGGGGAAGGAACAGTTCTGGCTCCTCGATAAGCAGGATCATTCCCGTGATGTTGGTCGTTAGGCAGGCTTCGAGACCGTCAACGAGGCCGTGGGCGGCCGCGGTAGCCCCCTGGTGAGGGTGGTCTGGTGGCCCGTCGATTCCTCGCTCCGCCAGTGTCTTCTGGAGGATATCGACGGCTCGATGGTGCGGAGGTGAATCGTTGGCCGACCGGGCGACGAGCGTGCTAGATCGCAAGTCGGCTGGAAGAAACAGCGGTGTGTGCGACATCAAGTCGCCTGAGTGCCCCCGATGCTGAGGCAAGCCGGCGATAAACGACGATGATCCGTCTGTGAATTCGGCATTAATCCGGATGGTTCCGTCCCCGGCTCGGGCAATGTCACCTGGCACCAGGGGTGGGGCGGTTGGATCGAGGACTGCCCGAATCGCTTCAAGTACGTTTGATTTGCCGGCACTCGACTCACCGACCAAGGCAGAGAGCCGACCGGGGCGAAACGAGGCTTCGCGGATCGACCGGTAGCCGTCGATGTCCACCCGGATCAACCCCGGGAAGTTGCTTGCTTCGAGATCCGGTTCCATGAGTGCGCATTGTTGCAGA
>CAJQPD010000142.1 GCA_905480085.1 uncultured Acidimicrobiia bacterium | reverse complement strand
CGCTGGCGACGATTCGTGCTATCGGCCTCAGGTCGTATCGCTCGATTCCGGCCGTGGTGGCAAGCAGGACGGCGGCGGCCCCGTCGTTCATCGGAGATGAGTTGCCGGCGGTCACGGTCCCCGCCTCGGTGAACACCGACGGGAGCTTGGACAGGATCTCAACGGTTGAGTTGGGGCGAACGCCTTCGTCGGTGTCGACCGTGGTTACCGTGCGGCCTCTGGGATCCTGGGGTGCCTCGATAGGCGAGATCTCGTTTGTGAAGCGACCGGCCTGCTGGGCTCCAGAAGCCAACAAATGTGATCGAAGCGCGAACGCGTCCTGCCGCTCACGGCTGACCGCGTACTTCTCGGCCACCCGTTCGGCGGTAAGCCCGAGGCTGATTGGTGGATAGTCCTGCTGCATCTGCGGGTTGATCAGCCGCCATCCGAGCACGGTATCGGCGACCTGGGGTGGGCCAACGGGGAACGCCGTGGCGGCCTTAAGGGTGACGTACGGTGCTCGGCTCATCGACTCGGATCCGCCGGCCACCATGATGTCGCCCCAGCCTTCGGCCAAGGACTGGGCGGCGGAAATGACCGCCTGGAGGCCTGAACCGCACAACCGGTTGACGGTCATCCCGGTGACCTCGATCGGTAACCCGGCCAGAAGGGCTGCCATGCGTCCGACGTTGCGGTTGTCCTCGCCGGACTGATTGGCGGCTCCCCAGACCACGTCTTCGATGCCAGCCGGATCAAGGTTGCTCTGGCGAGCGACGAGCGCCCGGATGGCGTGAGCCGCCAGGTCGTCTGGTCGGATGTGAGCCAATTGACCCCCGATGCGGCCCATCGGGGTGCGGACCGCATCAACAACATAAATGTCTGTCATGAACCCTCCAGGAGCAGATCATATATGATGTAGAACCCGGAGGTCGACTTGCAAAGAGACGAGATAACCCGATGAACCGTCGCTCGGTCGGTCTGGCAGTCGTGGGGGCCGGCAAGATTGGCCGTCATCGCGCCCGGCTGGCATCGACCCATGCTGGTGTGGGGTTTTTGGCCATTGTCGACCAGGATGCCGCAGCTGCCGAGAAGTTGGCTGCCGAGACCGGAGCCGATGTTTGGTCAACTGACACCGACGCCACTGTTCTGCTCGACGAGGTCGATGCGGTCATCGTGGCGACACCCGAAGGTGCTCACACGGCCCCCGTCGAGGCGGCGTTGCGGGCCGGTCGATCCACCTTGGTCGAAAAACCGATCACCCTGAGCCTCGATGAAGCGGACCACTTGACGCGACTTGCCGATCAACTCGGGGTGGATCTTCGGGTCGGCTACTCGATGCGATATGCGCAGCGCTACGCGGTTGCCCGCCAACAGATCGTCGCGGGCAAAATCGGAACACTGATCGGTGGGCTGGCGCGAACCTATGACACGCTGGCGATCGGCGAAGCGATCCTGAAACGGTCGCCGACTGCCACGCCGGTCATGGACATCCTCACCTACCTCGTCGATATCATCGGCTGGTACCACCCGTTTGCACCGGTGGAAGTGGTGGCTCGCTCCCACGGGTCCATCCTGCGGGCCAAAGGCCACGAGGTAGATGATCTCACCGTCGCTTTGTTGACGTTTGCCGATGGGGCCGTGTTCGAGTTGGCCACCAGCTATTCGTTGCCGGCCGGCTATCCGATCAACGGAATGGCTACCCGATTCGAATTACTCGGGACCGACGGGGTCCTGATGGTGACCGAGGATCACGGCGACCAGATCATGTACAGCGAGGTCGGCCACGACAATGAGTATGTCGATCAACATCTCAGGCTGACGTTCCTCGGAAGTCGCACCTCGGGCGAATGGGTGGGCGACACCATGTTCGGACGGGTGGCAGATGAAACCCGTGCCTGGCTCGATTTTCTGACCACCGATAAGCCGTGCGATCTCACCACCGCCCGAGAAGCCCGGCAGACCCTCCAGATAACGTTGGCGATCGATGCGGCGGCCAGAACTGGAGACACAATCACATGGGAGGCGAAATGAAAGTTGCGATGGTTGGTTTGGGCCGGATGGGATTTCCGATGGCCCGCCACATGCAGGAAGCCGGTCACAACGTCGTCGGTTTCGACGAGTCGCCGGTGGCCCTCCAGAGAGCTGCCGCCGCCGGTGTGGTGATTGCCGAGGATCTAGATGGTGTGAAGGACGTGGAGTTGGTCTGTTCGTCGCTGCCTGCGACACCCCAGGTCGAGGCGGTTTACGGCCAGCTATTCAGGCTCCTGAAGGAAGGCACGGTGTGCGCGGATTTATCGACGATTGGCGTCGATGCGTCCAGGAATCTCGCCAAATTGGCAGCGGACCACGGGATCCGCTTCCTTGATACTCCGGTAAGTGGCACGTCGATCCACGCCGAAGCGGGCACCCTGGTGGTGATGGTTGGTGGAGAAGAAGAAGCACTGGCGGTGGCCAGGCCCGCCCTTGAGACGTTCGCATCCCGGGTGGAACACGTCGGTCCAAACGGTTCCGGTCTGTTGCTCAAGCTGATCACGAATCGCCTTCTGACCTCGCACTTGACGGCGTTGGCAGAGGCAGTTCTCGACCTCGAAGCGGTCGGCCTTGACGTATGGCAAGGCATAGAAATGATTCGCTCAGGGGCGGTGGCGAAGCTGTTGGAGTACAAGGCTGCGCCTCTCGTGGATCGTGACTTCACGCCCACGTTCACAGTCAACCTGATGAGGAAAGATCTGGGTCTGGCGGCTGAGGCTCTTCCGGCCGCCAGGGTTGGTTCTCTCACCCGCCAGATTCTTGAGGAAGCCGGCGGACTTGGATACGGAGAAGCGGATCTGGCAGCTCTCATCAAAGCACTGGAAACCGGAACGACGGGAGAGGCGACGTGAACCTTACCGACCAGAATTTGTTGCGAACCGATGCCTACATCGGTGGCGAGTGGGTAGAGGCGGACTCGCGAGCAAGGTTTCAGGTGCTCGACCCGGCCGACGGAGCCGTCCTCGCCGAAGTAGCCGACCTGGGTCAAGCCGAGACGCGACGCGCCATCGAAGCGGCCAATGAAGCGTTCCCGGCCTGGAAGGCGCTGACCGCCAAACAACGATCAGCGCTCATTCGCCGTTGGTACGAGTTGATGGTTGAACACGCCGACGATCTGGGGGCGATCGTCACCGCCGAAATGGGCAAGCCGCTGAATGAGGGCCGGGGAGAAATCATCTTCGGAGCGAACTACGTCGAGTGGTTCGCCGAAGAAGCCAAGCGTGCCTACGGTCAAGTGATCCCGACCCACGATCCCAAGTTGCGACTCATTGTTGTCAAGGAACCGATTGGTGTAGTGGCGGCGATCACGCCGTGGAACTTCCCTTCGTCGACCATTGCCCGTAAGGCGGTCCCGGCGATGGCTGCCGGATGCACGGTGGTTGCCAAGCCAGCCGAAGACACCCCGCTTTCTGCTTTGGCGTTGGCCGAACTGGCCGATCGCGCCGGTATCCCGCCAGGAGTCTTCAACGTCGTGACCGGGTTGGACCCTGCTCCGATAGGCGCCGAACTGACTCGCAACCCGATCGTCCGGGCGGTGTCGTTTACCGGGAGCACCGAAGTCGGCAAGCTGTTGATGCGTCAGAGCTCCGACACCGTCAAGAAGGTGAGTCTGGAATTGGGAGGCAATGCCCCATTCATCATCTTCGATGACGCCGATCTCGACCTGGCCGTTCCCCAGGCGATCATCGCCAAGTATCGCAACGGTGGACAGACGTGCATTTGTTCCAACCGGGTGTTCGTCCAGGACGCCGTGTACGACGAGTTCGTAGATCGATTCACCGCGGCCGCCAGCCAGCTCAGCGTAGGCGCCGGCGGATCAGCCGGCTCGGATGTCGGTCCGCTGATCAACCGGGAAGCTTTCGACAAGGTGATTCGTCTCGTGGACGCAGCCGTTGCCGGTGGGGCGCAAGCCCGGATCGGGGGCAAACCCCATCAGCTCGGACATACGTTCTACGAACCAACGGTGTTGACCGGCGTAACCGGTTCGATGGCGATCGCCAACGAAGAGGTATTTGGGCCGGTCGCCTCGATCTTTCGATTCTCAAGCGAAGAAGAAGTCATCGCGGCCGCCAACGACACGCCCTATGGCCTGGCCGCCTACTTCTTCGCTCGCGACGTAGGGCGGATCTGGCGGGTGGGTGAAGGACTCGATTACGGCATGGTCGGCATCAACTCCGGTCTGCTGATGACCGAGGTCGCCCCCTTCGGCGGAGTCAAAGAGTCCGGCATCGGCCGGGAGGGTGGCCACGAAGGCCTCGAGGAGTTCCTGGAGACCAAGTACCTCGCCATGGGAGGGATCTAGCGGCTCAGATCATGAACCGGCCGCCGTTGACCGTGATGGTCTGGCCGGTCATGTAGGCAGACTCGTCAGAGGCGAGGAACATCATCCACTGGACGATGTCATCGACTTCGCCATAGCGGCCGAGCGGGATGGTTTTCTGGGTGGCGGCACGCTCTTCGGGCCCGCGAACTTTGAGGATTCGATCGGTGAGTACCGCACTCGGGGCGATGACATTCGATGTGATACCGTCGGCGGCCAACTCATAGGCGAGGTTCCGGCTGAGCGCCATGACCCCGGCTTTGGCTGCGGCATAGGGAGGCGACGATCGATACATCGTGGTCTGGCCGGCCAGGGATCCGATCGTGATGATTCTGCCGCTCGACGACAGCCGAAGAAGGGGGATCGCTCGTTGCGCACACAAGAACACGGCTTTGAGGTTCAGATCGATGACCTTGTTCCATTCCCCTTCGCTGGTTTCTTCGACCGTCAATTGTTCCCAGAAACCGCCGGCATTGTTGATGAGGATGTCGAGCTTGCCAGATTCGGCAGCTATCCGATCGAACGTTGTTCCCACCGCGGCTCGATTGGTGATGTCGCAGGCGATGAACGTCGTGTCGGTGTCCATGGCTACCTGGGAGCCGCGTTCCTGATCGATGTCGAGACCGTATACGGTGGCTCCGGCCCGGCGGAATCTGGCTACGGCATCGGCGCCCATTCCTATTGCTGAACCGGTGACCACTACCACCCTGCCCGAAAAATCCCAGTTGATGTTGCTCAAAATGTCTCCCGTCGACTGTCCCGATGTCGTGTGACCATCCTCCCGGCCGATCGCCAAATATACTGCACAATATGAACCCTGCTGCGCTCGCCCCCGAAATTGACCGACTGGTGTGGGCGGTGAACTTTCGTGCCCGCGACCACGAGGTGGATCTGGCGATCCTGGAGAAGGCGGGGATGGACCCTGGCGCCTTCGGCACGCTGAATAACCTGGTGCCGTTCGTGGACGTTCTGACCGAAGAGTTCGTGCTCCGGCGTTACCTCTATCGGCCACCCGAGGTTCTCAAAGCGTTTATCGAGGACATGGTCGACGGTGGCTTCTTTTCGAAGGACGGGGACCGCTTGCGTCCGACAGATCGAGTGCAGCCGATCCTGGGGGAGTTGAACACCGCGGTCCGAAACTCGGCGCGTTACTTTTGGATTGATCATCGAGACACGGTTGAAGCGGCCGCCGGACCCGTGCGCCGGATTCTTGAAGCGAGTCCTGAGCGGTACGGCCTGGCGCAGGCCGCCATATCCGGCCCAAAACCTGACGACCTGTTTCACCGATTCCACTATCGGTTGTCCGGATTGCGTCTTCTCCGCAATGAAGCTCACGTCGAAGCGTGGAAGAGGTACGACCTAACCCCGGCTGAGATCGAGATGCTGACGGCCGCCTGGGGTGGAAGTGAGACTCAGGCGCCGGTAGTCATGACCGATCGCCTGGAGGAGCGCGGTCTGGTCGCCGACGGGACAGTGACTGCGGCCGGTCTCAAGTTGCGTCAAACCATCGAAGACGAAACCAACGTCGGCGTGGTGTCGGCCTTTGCGACCGTCGATCAAGACTCTCTCTACGCGGCGCTGGTTTCCCTTCCGCCGGAGACGCCATGACAGGCGCACCACTTGGTTGAAGCGGCGCCCCCGGCGGGAACCATCCGGGTTTCTCCTGCCGACGCCAAGGCGTTGGTACGGCGACTGCTTGAAGCCGTCGACGTGCCGCCTGCCGATGCCGACCTGGTGGCGGACGTTCTGGCCAGTGCCGACCTTCGGGGGATCCGCAGCCATGGGGTTGCCAGAGTCAGCTACTTCCTCGTACGCCTCACCCGCGGCACCATCAACACGCGACCGACCTTTTCATACGCTTCCAATTCGCCTACTACCGGAGTGCTCGACGCCGACAACGCCATAGGAATTGTGGCTGCCAACCGCGCCATGGACGAAGCCCTCACGATGGCGAGTGAATACGGCTCAGGCTTTGTAGCCGTCGGCAACTCGAGCCACTTCGGCTTCGCAGGCTACTGGGCGCAAAAGGCCATGCAGCAAGGGTGTATTGGTATCAGCATCTCAAGCGGGGGAAGGCGGGCGGCTCCGACATTTGGAGTCGAGTCGATTCTCGGAACGAACCCGATCAGCATCACCATGCCGGGGGCGGGAGATGGAACCGATTTCTACCTCGACATGGCGACTACCGCCGTGGCGGTTGGCAAGATCGAAACTGCCCTACGAGAAGACCGCCCGGTCCCTCCCGGGTGGACCGCATCAGCGGCCCCGACCCCGCAACTAGATTCGAACGGTGTACTTGATTACGCGGCTCCGCTCCTGCCGCTCGGTGGGGAAGGCGTAGAAACCGGCGGACATAAGGGTTATGGGCTTTCGCTATTGGCCGAGCTTCTGTGCGGGGCGCTACCCGGCAGTCCACTGGCTGATCGCCTGGCGGGTGCTGACGGGCACCAGTCGCCCGCCATGGGCCATTTCATGGGTGCCATCAAGCTCGCCGGGTTTCGACAACCGCAAGAAATTGCCGCAGAGATGGAAGCGACTTTCAGTCTCATTCGCGACTCCGCCAAGGCGCCCGGTCATGACCGCATCTTCATTCCTGGCGAACCCGAGGCGATGGCCGAAGCCGCCAACCGGGTAGAGGGGATCCCGATCACGCCACCCGTGCTGGCCAACCTCAAGCAATGGGCGGATCAGCTCGGCGTCGAGCCGATTACCCCGTGATGGCCGATCCCGCCGTGATCGCCGATCGCGCCCCGATCGGGGCGAGCGCCCGGCTTACGATCGACGAGATCGTTCGGCTCGGGTTCACCCACGTGATCGCCATCCCCGACAGCGAGAGTCGGCTGCTCTGTGAAGCCGCCGCCGCCCACGAACGGCTTTCCTATCTCACCCCCTGTCGAGAAGGCGAAGGTATCGCAATTGCCGCCGGTCTATGGGTGGGTGGCGCCAAGCCGCTACTCGTCATTCAGAACACGGGGCTGATGGAAGCGGGCGATGCCTTGCGAGGATGTGGAATTGGGCCGAGAGTTCCCCTGCAAATGCTGATCGGGTGGCGCGGCTACGCCGGGGCCTCCCAGGGTACGCAGCCGGTGGATTCGGCCTATCCCTACACCGAGCCGATCCTCGACGCCTGGCAGATCCCCTATGAACACCTCATGTCGAACGACGATATCGGTGTTATCGCCAGCATGGATGAGCGGGCCAACCGCACCTCGAAGCCGGCCGCGGTCATAACCGGTTGGAAGTTTCAACCATGATGGAACGGCTCGATGTCTTCAGAGCGTTGGCTGACTCCCGGACTGACGAAATCGTGGTCATGACGATGACGGCGACCTTGCAGTGGCCTCTCGTGTCGGACCATCCGCTCGACTTTGATTTTCTGGCGTTCGGGATGGGGCACGCCTCGGACTTTGGGATGGGACTCGCCCTGGCTCGACCCGAACGAAAAGTGATCGTGCTCAAAGGCGATGGTGGGCTGCTGATGAGCCTCGGATCGCTGGTGACCATGGCCCAGTACGGTCCGGAGAATCTGATCGTGTTGCTGCTTGAGAATCGAACGTACGAAATGGTCGGTGGCCAGCCCTTGCCGGCCAGGGTCGACTTCGTGACATTGGCGAACGGGGCAGGGATCCAGGGGGGCGGCGCTACGGGAAACGGCAAAGTCGAACGGATCGCTGACCTCGAGACCTTCCAGTCGGAGCTTCCCCGCCTGCTTGACGAACCCGGTCCCCACTTTGTGGTGATGCCAGTTCTCAACACCCATGAGCTTCCGGCAGTGCATCACAGCGATCACGCCGGGAGGATCCGTCGGCTCAGTGATGCCCTGGCCGCCGGAGAACCCGGGGCGACAACCAAGGAGTGACCTGATGGACAATGCGATCGAGCTCCCCGAGGAACTCCAGGACTACATCTTCGCCTCGTCCGAGCCAGTCCATCCGGTCGTGCGTCGCATCATTGCCGAGACCCAGGCCATGCCGGAGCGCTCCATGCAGATCACGCCGGACGAGGCGATCTTCTTACGAGCCATGGTCCGCCTCATTCGCCCAGACGCAATCCTTGAGATCGGTACTTTCACCGGCCTGTCCTCGCTGATCATGGCTGGCGCCCTGGTCGATGGTGGGCGGATGACCTGTCTCGACATCAGCGATGAGTTCACCGCCATCGCTCGCCGGGCCTGGGCAGAGGCGGGGGTTGCCGATCGGATCGACCTCATTATCGGCCCCGCCCTCGAGTCGATTGCCCGCCTCGACGGGCCCTTTCAACTGGTCTTCATCGACGCCGACAAAGAAAACTTGCAGGCCTATGTCGAAGCAGTAACGCCCAAGGTGCCCCAAGGCGGCGTCGTCATGGTCGACAACACGTTGTGGAGACGCCAGGTGATCACCGACGATGCGTCAGCGTCCACCCTCACCATCCGGGCTTTCAACCAGTGGCTCGTCGCCCATCGGGCCTTCGACGTCGAGATGATCGGCATCGCCGATGGGCTGACTTTGGCGATCAAGAAGTAGCTATTTGGTGACGGCGAGGGGGGCCAGGGCGTCGATGTCGGTCACCGTGTCGATGATGACCGGCCGATCCATTTCGAGCGCTCGCTCCAAAGCAGGGCCAAAGTCGCCTGGCCGTTCCACTCGTATGCCAATCGCTCCCATGTCCTCGGCAATCTTGGCAAAGTTCAGTTCGGTGAACTTCCAGAGTTCGCCGGCCTGATCGGTCTGCTCGCCACCGTAGGCGCGGTCGAACCCGCGTTTTGACTGGTTACCCGACGAGTTGTTGTTTACGACCGTGACGGTATTGATCTTCGAACGGACGGCAGTCTCGATATCGCCGATGTGGTAGAGGAATCCGGAATCGCCGGTGAAACAAACCACCGGTCGATCTGGGGCGGCACACTTGGCCCCGAGGCTGGCAGGGAAGGCCCACCCGAGATGGCCGGCGCTGCGAATGTATGTCTGTCCCGCCCGCACGTCGTACATGCCGCCCATCCACATGCCGGCATGGCCGGTGTCGACAACGAAGATTCCATCATCGGGGATGAGGCTGGACAGCTCTGAAGCAAGGCGCTCAGGGCGGATGGGTGCTTGGTCGGATGTCAGGAGTGGCTCGAATTCGGTCCGCCACGCGGCAACTCGGGATCGGGCATCGGTGATCCAACCGGCTCTGCGACTGGCCGTCGAAGGGTCAGCCAGGTCGATCATGGCCGCCAGGGTTGTCTTGGCGTCGGCCTGGATGGCGACTTCCAGGGGGTAATTGCGACCGAGGGCTTCGGGATCGATGTCGATCTGCATGGCCCTTCGACCGACCTCGGGGACCTGCCAGAAGTGCGTGGTCATCCCGCCGGTTTCGGTGCCGATGAACAACACCAGGTCGGCGGCCGCCACGAC
>CAJQPD010000141.1 GCA_905480085.1 uncultured Acidimicrobiia bacterium | reverse complement strand
CACCCAGTAGCTCAGCCCGGTACTCCTGCGGGAAGTCGTAAGCCTCAAGCGCGTCTTCCAGATCATCAACAACGGCCCCGAGATCCCGACTCCCATCCAGGTTGGCGCCAACGTCGAGGGTGCGGAACAGATCGTGATGAGCGATCTTGTTCGGAACCGGCGTGATTGCCACATCGGCGACCTCGGACAGCGTCACGTGCTCGCCGCTGGGAGTATCCAACAAGAGATTCTGGACGTCGGTCAGACTCCGACATGTCTCGGGCGTACTCCAGATCTGGACATCGTAGGCCTTGCCGTTGTAGAAGATGTCACCAGCCTCCTCACCAGCGATCAAACGCGCCGCGGCCCGTCGCACATCACCCGGCTTGATGCCATATGCCTGGGCGGCTTCGAGATCGACTTCCACCCGGATCTGCGGAATGTCTTCCTGGAACTCGACGTGGTTCTCCTTGACGCCCGGAATTGACCCCAAAATCTCGTTGACGTCAGCGGCGGTTGCTCGCAGCTCGGCGAGATCAGAACCGTAAACCCGGATCGTGATCGGCTCACTACTGCCAGTGAGGACCTCCCGAATCCGCTCTTTGAGATACGTCTGGACGTCTCGATACAGACCCGGGTAACCATCCACCGTCGTCTGAATCGCTGCCAGCGTCTCGTCATAGTCCACGGCTGGATCAACACTGACCCAGTTCTCGCCGAAGTCGATGCCGACCACCTCATCCATGAGGAGGGCTTGACCGATGTGAGAACCAGCATTGCGCACCCCTGGAATCGTGAGGAGCTCCCGATTAACTTCCTCGGTGATCCTGACCATCTCGACCTGTCCGGTGCCTGGTTTGGTCAGCCAGTGCATCAAGAAGTCGCGCTCCTTGAACTCAGGAAGCAACGATTGTCCAAGGAGAGGGGCGATGATGATGCCAGCGAGACTCGCCGCCGTCACCACTGAATACGCTCGCTTTGGTCGCTTGACGATTCGGGTAAGCACCGCCAGGTACGCCCGCTTCATGGCCGGAACGACCGGAGACTCCCGGTGATTGAGCGAGCCGGGCTTCCTAAAGAAGACAAGACTCAGCGCAGGAGTCACGGTGAGCGCTACGACCATCGAGGCCAGCAATGCCAGGGCATAAGCTGTAACCAAAGGCCTGAAGAACGCACCCGACAGGCCGGTCAGCATGAAGATCGGAACCACCGCGACGATCTCAATCAGCGTTGCGTAGACAATGGCGCTTCGCACCTCGATCGACGCTTCAAGAATGATGCGGGCAGTTGACCGGGTGCTCCCGGCCGCGCGGTGCTGCCTCAATCTTCGAACGACGTTCTCAATGTCGATGATGGCGTCATCGACAATATCCCCAAGCGCGATCACCATGCCCGCCAGGATCATCGTGTTGATTGTGGCTCCCATGAAGTGGAGGACCAGACCAGCTGCCACCAAGGACAGCGGAATCGCCACGACACTGATCACGGCGGTCCGCCACTCATACAGGAACAACGCCAACATGAAGATCATCAGCAACGCACCCATCAGCATGGCTTTTGACAGGTTCCTGATGGACTCCTCAATGAACGTTGCGGGCCGGAAGATCTCAGCGTCGATCGTGATTCCGGTCAGACCAGGGGCCAGTTCAGCCATTGCGGCTTCGACGCCTTCGGTGACCTCCAACGTATTCGCCCACGGAAGCTTCTCGACAATCAACATCAGCCCGGGGCCATCATTGATCACCGCATCGCCATTCAGGAGCTGGTGATCTCTGACAAGTTCGGCGACATCACCGAGCAACACCGTTTCGCCAGTGGTCGTCGGGACGGGCAGCTTCGCAAGATCCTCTGCGCGGACGATGGGCGGCACATAGCTGATGCTCAGCCGCTCGCCATCTTCTTCTACCCAACCGCCTCGACCAATGACGTGGCCCTCGGAGAATCGGTACAGACCCGATTCGAGCGCATCGGAAGTCGTCTGAGAGATTGCGTCAAGGGTGACATTGGCGTCGCGCAGTTGCTCCGGGTCCACCTGGACCTGCAGCATCTCGAGGCGTTCACCCCAGATCGGAACGTTGGCAACGCCCTCAACTTGAAGGAGTCGGGTACGAATCGTCCAGTACGAGATCATCGACATGTCGATCATGTCAACACTCGGATCGTTACTGGTAAGACCGATCTTCATGACTCGGCTCGTCGATGAGAGCGGCTGGATGATGACCGGCGGCGACGCCCAGGTCGGCAGGGTTGGGCCCACCACAGCCAGGCGTTCATCGACCAACTGGCGCGCCTCGAGCAAGTCCGTACCTCGATCGAAGATAAGCAAGATCGAAGAAAGCTGCTCGACAGAAGTCGAACGTAGCTCATCGAGGCCGGGGATGCCGGCCATGGTTTGTTCGATCGGGATCGTGACCAGCGACTCAACCTCAGTCGCCGACAGCCCCAGTGCTGGAGTTTGAATCTCTACCCGCGGCGGGGCGAACTCCGGGAAAACGTCGACACTCGTGTCGGAGAGTTGGAGTACGCCGAAGAACATAAGTCCTCCGGCGAACGCCATGACGGCGAACCGATATTTGAGACTTGACCCTACAAACCAGCGCAACAACATATCAGCCCCCTACTTCCCGATCCCGTATTCGGTGCCATATAGCTCCGGCACCCCGGCCACAACAACAGAGGTCCCAACCTCAGGTCCGTCCGCGAAGAACGCCTGCAGATTTTCCTCGACGACCGGTTTGATTTCATGACGCCGATAGACCCGCGGTTCCGGGTTGGTATATACCCAATAGCTCCCGTCCGTGGTGATGAGGACCGCGGCGCTCGGGACCATGAACCCACCTTCGGCTGCCTCAACCGTGACCGTCTCGATGGCGAGACGATCCACCGCGTCCTCGGTCAACGTGATGCTCGGAATGGCACCGTCCGGGACGTCTTCGACGACCGCTGGCGTAATGTATTCGACCGTTGGAGTGGATGAGCAAGCCGCTAAGAGCATGGTTGCTCCTAGCGCCGCCACCGCCAGCCGAGACTGGGGAGTGCGCATGATCATTCTCCTCCCGTTCCTAGCTCCGTAAACTCCACGTCAAGTAGGTCGGTCAAGTCGTCGGCAACTGTGTCCGGTTCGGCGATGAAGCCCCATCTGAGGTAGAACGCAGGTAGGACCATCGCCAGATAGAGCGCCGTTGTTATCGCACCACCGATGAGAACCCAGGCCATGTCGCCAACGATCTCCAACCCGGCCCTCGAACTGAAGAAGCCCAACGAGAGCGACAGGCCCACTACCGCCGCAAGGGAGGCCA
>CAJQPD010000140.1 GCA_905480085.1 uncultured Acidimicrobiia bacterium | reverse complement strand
GGAATCGTCATGCTCATCGGCGCCCAATTCGGCGGGGACTTCTCACCCCGGCTTGGAGTAACCGCTGGCGACGGACCGGTCGCCGCCGACATCACCGCCCGGCTCAAGGCGGAGGCCAGCATCACCGTGATCGAGTTCGATACCGAGGGCGAACTGCTGCTGGCGGTGGAGCGTGCCAACGTATCGGCGGGGGTCTCGATTCCAGATGACCTTGATTCGGCACTCGCGACTGGCGAAACCGGCAACGTTGGGTTCATTTCTCGCCCCGATGGGGTGGGTCCCCAACTTCAGGTAGTCGTCAGCGAAGCCGTGGCGGGCGCAGCCGAACAGGAAATGGCGGTTCGATTCGCCGTATCCAAGGGGGCCGACTCGACCGCTGCAGCAACTGCCGCAGCCGCGGTAGCACCAACGATCCCGAATCTGACCGTCGAGACGATCGTGGAGGGAGAGTCGCTGTTTCCGGCATCAATGGGCCAGTTCGACATCGGGGCTTCCAGCCAACTCGTCCTGTTCATGTTCCTGACCGGCCTCACGGGCTCTGCGGCCCTCATTCAAAGTCGCCATCTCGGCATGACCACCCGGATGGCCGGCACGCCGACCTCGGTGCGCACCATCATGGCGGGCGAAGCGCTTGGTAGGTTCGTCATCGTGTTCGTGCAAGGCATCTACATCATGGCGGCCACGACGCTCTTGTTCGGGGTGGGCTGGGGCAACCCACTGGGCGCCGCCGGCACCCTGGTCCTGTTCGCCGCCGTTGGAGCCGGCGCCGCAATGTTGTTGGGGGCGGTATTCCGAAACGACCAACAGGCCGGAGGGGTGGCCATTGTGGCTGGCATCGGGCTGGCCGCCGTCGGAGGGTCGATGCTGCCGATCGAACTGTTCAGCGACACCCTTCTACGGATCGCCCGGTTCACTCCGCATTACTGGGCCAACGATGCCTTCGCACAACTGGTACGCCATGACGCATCATTGGTCGATATTCTTCCACAGCTGGGCGCACTGGCCGGCTTTGCGTTCGTCCTCATGGCCATCGCATCGTGGCGGATGCGCCGGGTCATCGCTCAGGCCGGATAATCATCGTCGGCTGTGGAGCGAGGAGCGCTCCATACGGTGTGATCATCGCGGATCCCACTCGGCGGCCGGTTGGTGGCCGGTACCAAACCAACCAGCGGACTGAGGTTTTAGTCCGTTCTTAGGATCAGCTCATCGGGTATTGAACCGAACCGTCGTAAACTGATCCCACATGAGTACCGTCCTGATCGCTGAAGATGATGAAGGCGTTCGTACCGCGCTGTCGAGAGCCCTGAAGTTCGAGGGCTACGACGTGGTGCTGGCGTTCGATGGCGCCGAGGCCCTCGAGGCGGTCGGCACGGCCGAGCCAGACGTCATCGTCCTGGACATCATGATGCCCCATGTCGACGGACTTACCGCATGTCGCCGGATGCGTTCGAAAGGCATCCAAACGCCGATCCTCATGTTGACCGCCCGCCAGCACGTCTCCGATCGTGTGGCTGGTCTCGACGCAGGCGCCGACGACTATTTGCCAAAGCCATACGCGCTTGAAGAACTCCTCGCCCGCCTCCGCGCTCTCCTGCGCCGGACTGAGCCGGTTGAGGGGGACCACGACGAACTCAGCTACGACTCCCTCACCATGAAATTGTCCACCCGGGTCGTCAAGCGTGGCGACCATGAACTGGACCTGACCAAGACCGAGTTCGACCTCCTCGAACTGCTCTTGAGTAACTCAGAGATCGTTCTCACCCGCGATGTCATCTACGACCGGATCTGGGGCTACGACTTCGAGACGTCATCGAATTCGCTTGACGTATATATCGGCTATCTCAGAAGGAAGACCGAAGACAACGAAGCCGACCGGCTCATCCATACCGTACGCGGTGTGGGCTACGTCCTGCGCTCATGAATCTCCGCAGTCGTATCGCCCTTCTCGTTGCCGGCTCGGTAGCGGTCTGCATGCTGCTGGTGGCAGCCATCGCGTTTATTTCAACCGTTCATGAAATCGAAAGGGACGCCGATCGCCAGCTCAGCGCCCGCGCCGAACGCCTCCGCTCGGGCTTTGGTCCCGGTCAGGCCGACAACCCGCCGTTGCGCGGCTTGTTCGGTCCCAATCAGCCGGTCCAGGTTATCGACGACCTCGGCACCCCGCTGCTCACCTACGGCATCGAAGAACCACTTCATGTCAGCGACATCGACATCGCAGCCATCAGGAATGGCTTGCCATCGATCATCCACACCGAACAAACCGCCGGGGGCGCCTACCGGATCATCACCGTTCCATTGGAGAACGGGGGCGGCCTCATGCTGGCGGAAAACCTGCTCGAACAGCAGGAGTTTCTCAATCGTATTCAAGGACAATTCATCATCATCGGACTCATCGGGGCGGCCGTCGCCGGGCTGATCGCTTCGGGCCTCGCCGCCGCCTCACTCCGACCAATGGGATCGCTGGCGGCCGCCGCCGAGAACGTCGCACGCACCCAGGACCTTGACGCCACTATTCAGGTTCGCCGCTACGACGAAGTAGGGCGAGTGTCCAGCGCCTTCAACACGATGCTGGCGGCGCTGGCTGCGTCGCGCAGCCAGCAGAAACGACTGATTGATGACGCCTCTCATGAGTTACGGACCCCACTGACCGCCCTACGCACCAATATCGACTTCCTTCAACGGGCCGACGGTCTTGAGCTGTCAGAGCGAAAAGACATCTTGCGCGACGTGAACTTCGAGCTTGAGGAATTGACCACTCTTGTGTCGGAACTGGTCGAACTCGCCAAAGACAACCAGACAAGCGATGAAGCCATCATGGAGATCGAGCTCGGCGCTCTGGTTGGCCGGGTAGCCGAGCGGGCCGAACGCCGTTACAACCGGGCCGTCATAGTTACCGCCGACGACACCCACGTCACCGGTCGTCCCACCCTCATCGAGCGAGCCGTCTCGAACCTCATCGACAACGCTCACAAATGGAGCGGACCCGATCAACCCATCGAGGTGTCCGTGGCGGCCGGCGAGGTGCGCGTCCGCGACCACGGCCCGGGGATCAGCGACGCCGACAAGAGCCGCGTCTTCGATCGGTTCTACCGCTCTGACCAGGCCCGGACGCTGCCAGGATCAGGTCTTGGCCTGGCCATCGTCCATGAAATCGTGGCATTCCATGGTGGCACCACGATCGTTGAGGACGCTCCCGATGGCGGAGCCATCGTCGGTTTCCGGGTGGCGGCCGCCTCATAGTTCGGTGGCCCCTGCCGGGGCCGAAGCCTCTGGTCAACAACAGGATGTGGCGCGACACTAACCACATCTCGTTACGTCGAGTTGCCTGCCCACCGAACGTCACCGAGACGAAGGCTGGTTCGGCTGCTCTTCGTTCAAGCTCTCGACCGTCGCACCGACGCTGAGAACCCTGATATATCGGGGAGGTTGGAAGAAAATGGTTCTTAGGGTCTTCTTAGATTCTGTTTCCCGTACGTTTAGATCCGCCGATCAGAGTTCTGTCATGGAAGGCACCACGATGACCTCCACAAACGAAGAAGACGCCACTCCCGTGACCAGTCTGATCGCCATCAGCTTCACGGATCCCTTGCTCGCCCAAGAGGCCAGCATCGCCATGATCCGCCTTGAGCGGCGCCAATCCTTGAAGATCGACGACATGGCGATCGTGAACAAGACCACGGACGGGCGAGTCCACATCCACCAGACACGCGACATGAGCGCCGGGCAGGGAGCTGCCACCGGCGGCATGTGGGGCGCGTTGGTCGGACTCGCAGTGGCAGCACCTTTCATTGGCGCAGCCATCGGCGCGGCGGCCGGTGGGCTATTTGCCAAATTACGCGACATCGGCATCGACGATGGCCAGATGCGCGACATTGGCGACAGCCTCACCGACGGCCAGGCCGCTCTGTTTGTCCTCCTCGAAGATTTCCAACTTGCCCACTTGCTCACCGAACTCCGACGATTCGACGGTCGACTTCTCCATACGACCGTCGACGCCGGGCTCGCAGCTCAACTCGAGGAGGCGCTTGCCTACCAGATCTGAAAATCACCGGAACGGGCGGTTTCGGCCCTCCCAGCCTGACTCCCACAAGGCCGCCCGTTCCGACCGCTAGACACGAAAGGAACCGCCAACATGGACACGACATTTATTGCCAGCCGACCCTCCGGCCGTACTCGTCGACCCAAGACCTATCGAGCAGATCGAGTGTGTTCGGACTTCTCCTGTGAGACGATCCTCTCGCGCTACAACAATCGAGAGGCCTGTCACATCCACGCCCCCGTGAAGTTCCCCCGCATCCGCGGGCGTTTCGAAGACGACGAATAGACCTCACGGCAATCCGGTTGGTTCATGTTCGGGTTCCGAATACTGACTAGCAATCGATAGGGCGGGCCCATTGGGGCCCGCCCTATCTGACTCTCCAGCGTCTACGAATCGACGATGACTTTGGCCTCGCATCCACGGGTGCGGTGGCCAAGAAGTCCCTATTCCGGACGGATTGGTGTACTCCTGTCCCCATGGACGAGACGTTGGTCTCGATTTTGTCCGTCCGGTGCGATATGGTCGTCAAATGACGGTCAAGTTCTCACCCCAGATGTACACGTTCCTGCACGAACTCGAAGCCAACAACGAACGGGATTGGTTCAAGGCAAACCAGGACCGATACGACCAATACATCAAGAACCCGGCGCTTGATTTCATTGAGGCGTTCGGTCCCCACCTGTCGAAGATCAGTCCCCACTTCGTGGCAGATACCCGGGGGGTGGGCGGATCACTCTTCCGGATCCAACGCGACACTCGATTCGCCAAAGACAAAACTCCATACAAAACCAACACGGGAATGCAGTTCCGCCACATGATGGGCAAAGACGCCCATGCCCCCGGCTTCTACCTCAACCTCGAACCGGGGGCCAACTACATGGGTTGCGGTCTGTGGCGGCCCGAGACCAAAGTGGCATATCAAATCCGTGAAGCCATCGACGCCGATCCGTTCGGATGGAAGAAGGCGACCACCAACAAACGGTTCACTGACTACTTCGAAATCGGGGGTGACTCGTTGACCCGTCCCCCAAAGGGCTATGACGCCGATCATCCGCTCATCGAAGACCTCAAGCGCAAAGACTTCATCGCCTCGACCCGCCTGACCCAGAAACAGGTCACGTCGGCGGACTTTCTCAAGGATTTCACGGACTTATGTACCCGAACGGTGCCGTTCATGAAGTTCATTTGTGACGCTGTCAACGTGCCGTTCTAGATGGTCCATAACAGCGAAGCCCGAATGGACCATGATCGGTCAGCATTCAAGGCTGCCCTCCTCTACGGCAGCCACTTTTTCGAGTTCTGGAAGAGCGACCTGAATCGGGCGGTCGTGGAAATGGCCGATATCCAGCCGGGCATGACGGTCCTCGACATCGGGGCCGGCATGGGGGCGGCCGCATTCGAGGCGGTCAAGCGGGACGGCGTGACCGTGGTGACGGTCGAACCGACCGCGTTCATGCGCACGATCTTCAAGGCACGGGTGGCCGCCCGGCGTCTCGGATCACGGGTGGCGGTACTCAATGCAGGTGCCCAGCACCTGCCCGTTCCGTCCGAGTCGATCGACCGGGCATGGATGATCAACGTCGTCCACCACATCAGCGACCTGGCCGCCGCATCGACGGAGCTGGCCCGGGTGATGAAACCCGGGGGCGGGATTCTCATCGTTGACGAGGACTTCACCAATGAAAGCCATCCGAAGTACGAACAGATGAAAAACCGACATCAGAACCATCGTGGCCACGATGATCGTGGGCCGGGCGATTCGGATCCCGTCAGCGCCGGTCATGGACACGGCCCAGATCAAGGAGGCGCCGAGGAGGACCGCCCCACCGTCCCTGAGGAGCATCCGATGGCCATCGACTTCGATACCCTGGCCGAGCATCTCAAGGCAGCCGGTTTCTCCGACATCCAGATCCGGTTCGCATCGCTGGCAGGGGTACCGACCCGACAGGCGATGGCCTTCCGATAGCGATGCATCCCGTACACGATCACCACTAGTCGGCGAGGTCGGGCGGGAGTATGCTCTCGTGATGTACCGGCGTTCCGCTCTCTTGCTTTTGGTCATCGCAAGTCTGGCCGGTTCGTGCAGCGTCCCGGCAGATATCAACGTCGAGTCTTCCGATACGTTCTTTGAGGTTGGCGACGTTGCCCATCTTCCAGATCTCGGCGTGTACATCGTCGCCACCGGGTTGTACGGTGTGGTCGCTTTCGAGGACCGCGACCCCCGATCCGACTGCGCGCTCGATTATGTCGCCAGTGAGCGCTGGACGTTCGATGACAGCTGCCACGGGAGCAAGTATTCGCTCGATGGCACCTACCTGGCCGGGCCGAGTCCCCGTTCGCTGACCCCATTCCCGACCTACGTGTCTAATGGTGAGCTGTTCATTGAGAGCGACCCCCAGTTCATTCGAAACCGCGCCGGCCTCGCAACGGATACCCGCGAGTCACCAACCTTTCGCGGCGCCGGCCAACAGCCCTAACGTGCAGACAAATTCCCCGAATGGGAATCATCGGCTTTTCGGTCCGGACTAGCATCGGATCAGAGGCGAAGCCTCCGCCCGAGTTTGTTCAGATTCTGAAGGACCCCTCGATGCAGAGTTCACTTTCGCGCAGCGCCCGGCCCTCCCGAGCAGCGGGTGTTGGGCTGCTTGTGTTCGGCGCTGCTCTCATATCCTGGTTTGCCATCCAATTCGGTATGGGGTCGTCTGACGGTGACAATCCGGCCGTCACGATTGAGTTCATCCGACTCAATCCGCACAATTACGTCTACGCCGGGATCGCTTTGTGGGTAATGGCTATCAGTTTCAGTGTCGCGGTTCTGGCTGTCGAAGAAATCCAAGGCGATCGGACATGGGCCACAAGGGCGATTACGGCTTGGGGGCTGTTCGCGTCCGCCTTCTTCCTGGTGCACGGGGCGTTGCGGGTTTCGACACCCGGGACGCTCATCTACATCGACGGCCTCGACCATGCTTGGGGTTTGTCGGCCTATCTAGCGGTCCAGATGGTCGGAACCCAAGGGTTAGGTACAGGTGGGCTACTCGCGCTTAGCTTCTGGGCAATCGGTACAAGTGCTGTGTCGGTTCGGCGACGAACCTTTCCGCGCGCGATCAGCGTGATGGGAACTTTTCCGGTATTGCTAGTCCTCGCAGGAGTGGCTGGCCCCCTCGGCATCGCTCCGGACGCCGGCTACTTCGTCTACCTCGCTTCATTCCTCGGCCTAATAATCTGGTGCATTACATTTGCACTCGTCCTGCTCCTGCGTAAACAGCAACTTCCTGGTTCGGGCGACATCTGATGCTCCTGCCTGCCGACGCTGCCATGTCGGTATAGTCGCCTCATGA
>CAJQPD010000139.1 GCA_905480085.1 uncultured Acidimicrobiia bacterium | reverse complement strand
TTGATAGGCGATACCCGCCCCCATCATGCCGGCGCCGAGCACTGCCACTTTGGTGGCAGACCACCGTTCGAAACCATCGGGACGCGAGCCGCCCTTGTTGATCGCCTGGAGGTCGAAAAAGAATGCCTGGGTCATGTTCTTGGCCTGGGGTGAGTGGCACACCAGATCGACGAAATAGCGAGTTTCGATCTCGAATGCCCGATCGATGTCCACCGCAGCACCTTCGACGGCTACCGACATGATGTGGTGCGGCGCGTCGTAGTGGGCGCCCTTCGTTTGTGCCCGCAACGTCGCCGGAATGGCCGGCAGGTTGGCGGCCAGCATGGGATGGGTTGGGGTCCCACCTGGCATCTTGTAGCCGCGTGCATCCCAGGGTTGAGTGGCCTTGGGGTTCTCGGCAATCCAGGCCCTCGCCGCTGCGAGCATGGCTTCGGAGTCCGGGGCGATCTCGTCGATGAGGCCGGCCGCCTTGGCCTCTCCGACCCGCAGTTGCTGGCCCTGAACCAAAACCTTTGTGAGCGCTTCGATGACGCCAAGCAACCGGACCGTCCGGACGACGCCGCCTCCGCCGGGGAGAAGCCCCAACGTCACTTCCGGAAAACCGATCCGGGTCTTGGGATTGTCGAGGGCGACCCGGTAGTGGCAGGCGAGCGCCAGTTCGAGGCCACCACCGAGAGCGGCACCGTTGATGGCTGCCACCACCGGCTTGCCAAGTGTTTCGAGGATCCGCATCGACCGCTTCAATCGGTTTGTACCTTCGATGAGGGTGGGGGCGGTGTCGGGAGTGGCGGCGATGAGTTCGCGAAGATCTCCGCCGGCAAAGAAGGTCGACTTGGCCGACGTGATGATCACGCCATTGATGTCAGCCTTGTTCGCTTCCAGGTGCTCGACGACGGCGATGTAGTCCTCGACGAATTGCTGCCGCATGGTGTTGGCCGACTGTTGTGGATCGTCGAGCGTCAAGGTAACGAGGCCATTTTCGTCCTGGTTGTACTGGATGGTTTCAAGGTTCATGGTCACGGTTCCGTTCAGACTCGCTCGATGATGGTGGCAATACCCATGCCGCCACCAATGCACAATGTGATCAGTGCGGTGTTCAGGTCCCGACGTTCAAGCTCGTCGACCATCGTGCCCAGCAGCATGGCTCCGGTGGCTCCGAGCGGATGGCCCATGGCGATGGCCCCGCCGTTGACGTTGGTGATGTCATGGTCGACGCCCAGGTCGCGCATCAGTTTGAGCGCCACGGATGCGAACGCCTCGTTGATTTCGACGAGGTCGATGTCGCCAACGGCCATGCCCGCTTTGTCGAGCGCCTTCCGGCAAGCCGGAGCGGGACCGGTCAGCATGATGGTTGGCTCGGCGCCAACCACTCCGACCGAGACGACGCGAGCCCGGGGAAGCATTCCGTACTTCGTGCCTGCTTCCTGGCTGCCGACCAGAACGAGAGCGGCCCCGTCAACGATTCCCGAGGAATTGCCAGCAGTGTGGACATGGTTGATTTCCTCGACCCGCGTGTACTTCTGTAGTGCAACGGCGTCGAAGCCGCCCATCTGACCCATCGCAGAAAACGCCGGTGGCAACTTGGCGAGGTCGTCCATGCTCGTACCAGGGCGCATGTGTTCGTCCCGGTCAAGGACCACGTGACCGGCAATGTCGACGACCGGAACGATCGATCGGTCGAACCGGCCGTCGGCCCAAGCTTTGGCAGCCCGGCCTTGCGACTCGACCGCGAACGCGTCGACGTCGTGGCGAGTGAATCCTTCGATCGTGGCAATGAGGTCGGCGCTGATGCCCTGTGGAACGAACGACGTTTCATAATTGGTGGCCGGGTCCATCGCCCATGGATCTCCCCCCGAGCCGATGGCGACCCGGGACATCGATTCGGACCCGCCAGCCAGGATTACGTCCTCCCAACCCGACCGCACCCGGGCGGCAGCCTGGTTGACTGCTTCCAATCCCGACCCGCAATATCGGTTTAGTTGGACGCCAGGAACGGTCTCGGAAAACCCTGCAGCGAGAGCGGCCGTGCGGGCCAGCACGCCACCCTGTTCGACGTGGGGTTCAACGGTGCCGAGCACGATGTCGTCGACTGCGGCGGGATCGAGGTGGGGGTTGCGTTCGCGAATCGCATTCAACAGGGTGGTTACGAGGGTGACTGGTTTGGTGGTGTGCAATGCGCCGGTGTTCTTGCCGCGACCGCGTGGGGTGCGAACGGCGTCATATATGTAGGCGTCAGCCATGAGTAGATCTCCTGATGGTTTGGTTATGAAACAACATGTAGATCCGGGGTGGGCGGAAGGGGAGGGAGGTCGGTTTCGGCGAGACGCCGTGCCTCACTCGGTTCGATTCCGAAGCTGCGCAGGACGAGTTCTGCGGCACCCGATCCAGCTTCTCGCCAGGTCTGGTGGCCCTCGAGCACCATCCACATCGCCGTGAGGGTGGTGCCGGCGATCATGGCCATGGCACCGGGCAGCAGTTCCTCCCGAAGGTCATAGCGATGCCGGTCGACGCCTTTGGTGATGGCCCGCATGGGGGTCCCGTTGAGGAGGTCGCGCAACGAGTCGTTGTTGATTCCGAAGCGGTAGACGAACCAACCCCACTGCGGTTCTTCATGGGCCCGCCGCACGAAGAACCGGATGTCGTTAGCGAGGCGGTGGGCCGGATCGGAGTTCTGATCGCACGCAGTGACTCGTTCATGCATCTCGGCAGCAAGTTGGGCGGCCACCTGCTCGAAGAGGTACTCAGGGGCTTCGATGTTGTTGTATATCGTTCCGCGGGCCACTCCGGCTGCCTGGGCCAGGTCACTAACCGAAACGCGCTGGTTGCCGTGCTCGGCGAACAAGCGGATAGCGGCCTCATGAATCCGGCGTTGCGCTTGATTCACGGGTGGGCGAGGGTTGCGAGAGGCATCACTGCGAATTGTACACGACTGTTCAAACGTGAGCAAAGCTGATCGAGCCACCAGTCGATCTGGAGAATATCGCGTGTGCGTCAGGGGGGAGGTTTGTGCCTGCCAGAAGACGGAGTGTTCATTGGCTGTGATCGCGATGCGCTTCTGCGACCAAGCGGGCTTGAGAGTTTCCGAGGCCATGCTGTCGTTTCAGCCAATCGACGATGGTCCCGAAGGCCGTCAAGCCGCTTTCCTCGATGACTTCGATCCAGTCATCGAGCGATTGGCCGGTTTGCCGCTCAACGTTGTCGGCCACAGAGGCTCGTTTCCGGTCGTGACGTTCTGGCACTGCATCCTCCTGTTGGCCCAACGCTAGCTCGCGAACATGATGGTCATCCAGAATCCGACCGGCTTCGTATTTATCACTAAGTGGGGGTTCACAGGGAACCTCAAGAGAAGGGAAGATTCATGAAACGTCGTTTTAGTTCACTCGTTCTGATTGCCGCCATGGCCGTTGGTGTCACAGCTGCGCCAGCCCTGGCTGGTCCCCGGACTCCGGACACCGATTGTCTGCGCGCCGGACAGGCGACCCTCCGTTCACTCGGGGCTTTCAAGGCCGCTGCCAAAGGGCAGGTCAATTACGCAGCGTTTGATATCAACTCGGGCACCATCTACGAAGGTTCTATTGGTGTCGATCTTGGTGATGAGGCTTACCTTCCGATTAACGAGGTGTTCCAACTCCACCTCGACAGCCCCGAACTGTTCGCCTGGTGCGACTAATCTAACCGTATCTGATAGCGAGAGAGGCCTCCCCAGGGAGGCCTCTCTCGCGTGATCACGGTCACCTCGCTGGCGTCGAGTGTGCATCCAGATTGCATAATCCAATTCGTATGCACACTCGTGGGGCGCGGTGGGCGTTT